>CAJXAC010000005.1 GCA_913050035.1 uncultured Gammaproteobacteria bacterium
GGTGCCGGCGCGCAAGCCAGTGATACTGAAACTTTTGTGGCTGTTAAAGCCCATATCGACAATTGGCGTTGGGCTGGGGTGCCTTTTTACCTGCGCACTGGTAAGCGTATGTCTGACAAGGTTACAGAAATCGTTATCAGCTACAAAAGCCTGCCGCACAATATTTTTTCTGCCGGTGAAAATATTCCGAACAAATTAGTGATTCGGTTACAGCCTGACGAGGGCATCGAAATGCACATGGTTTCAAAGCTGCATAGTTTAAAAAACCGCATGACCCTAGCGCGCCAGACCCTGCAGTTGGACTTTTTAAACTCTTCGAGTATGGAACGTATCCCGGATGCCTACGAGCGGCTATTTTTGGATGTGATTCGAGGTGATCAGTCGCTGTTTGTGGGGCGTGAGGAGGTCGAAGAATCCTGGCGTTGGTGCGATACCTTAATTCAAGCGTGGCGCACTCAAGGTGTTGAGGTTAAAGGGTATCGAGCAGGCTCTAATGGACCAACCCGGGCAGAATTATTGATCGAGAACGACGGTCGGAGCTGGCATGAAAGCTAGTGTGTCGGTGCCGCGACCGCAGGTTCGTACGTTTGCTCAGGCCACGGACCTTGACAGGGCCCTGTGCCAGTCCGTTAGCGAGTGTCTCGAGGGTGCAATAAAACTTCGGGGCAAAGCAACGCTGGTGGTTTCCGGAGGCAGCACGCCTTTGGGATTTCTGCGTCTGATGGCGCAACAGCAATTACCTTGGTCCCAGGTGCTTGTCACTCTGGCTGATGAGCGCTGGGTGCCGGTGCAACACGCAGATAGTAATGAACGAATGGTGCGCGAGCACCTAATTGATCACACGGGAGCACAATTTTTGTCCCTGCGGGGTGTTGAGTCGTCATCTACCCAGGCGCAGCAGCGCTTGCAGGAGCAAATGCTGGGCAATGATCAGTTTGACGTTGTCATACTTGGCATGGGCACCGACGGTCATACGGCGTCGCTATTTCCGCAAGCGGCAGATCTAGCAACGCTGTTGGATGTGCACAACCCAAATTGCTGCGCAGTAGTTGATCCGATTACCGCACCCTATCAACGGCTTAGCTTAACGTTGTCCAGGTTATTGAACAGCCGCTCCATCATTCTCCATGTAACCGGTAGCAGCAAGCGTGAGGTCCTAGAGCGGGCTTGGGCTACCCAGTCATTGCCTATTGCCGCGGTATTGCGGCAGGAGCTAGTGCCACTGGAGATATACATTGACCAACCGCTTGAGCTTGCCTAGGTAAAGATAATAGTCCGCGCGACTAAAAGGTACGGATCCAATTCCCGGGTCAGTAACTAACGTAGCAAACTTCCTCTGGGTCAGGTGTTCAAGCACAAAGTTAAACCCATGACACTTTGAACAAGCGTATACTTGGTCCTGATCTAACGCGGAATCCATCCAGCGATGCCTGTTTTACTGCACCAGAAGTATGCAACTTGTTCGTTTCATGAAAGAGCAACGTTGACCCTGCCAGTGCACCCATTGGCTGGATTAGGTTAAAGATCGTGTCTGAATCGGTATTGGACAGCGAGCATGAGCGCTGGATGCTGAGAGCCTTAGAACTTGCCCAGCGTGCCGGCTGCGCCCAAGAGGTACCGGTTGGCGCGGTAGTGGTTCGTGGTCAAGAAATCATTGGTGAAGGATGGAATCAGAGTATTGCACTCGATGATCCAACCGCCCACGCAGAGATTATGGCCCTGCGCGACGCTGGGCGTGCAACACGCAATTATCGGCTGCCAGACACTACCCTCTACGTCACGGTAGAACCGTGCATGATGTGCCTAGGAGCGAGTATTCATGCACGGGTAGCGCGCATTTGCTATGGCGCGCCAGAGCCCAAGGCGGGAGCATTGGTCAGTCAACCCAGCGATCAGCGCCAGCACTTTAATCATTTTCCGCAAGTCATCGGTGGCGTGCTGGCAGAGCCTTGTAGCGAGTTAATGAGTACTTTCTTTGCGGCTCGTCGTAACCAGCAGCGGCGCACAAAAAAACTGCGTGGTGATAGCGTTCTGTGAGGGTTGAGTGGTCGTGCGTCCGGGCTCCAAGGGCCGTGACTTTGTCGGATTTAGTTAGGGAAATAAATGAGTAATAAAAAAGGTTCCGAGGCGCTTACTTTTCAAGTGCTTGCTGGGCCGCCAGCGTTGAGTCAATTCGCTTTGCAGCGTATGCAAAGGCGGGTGCCGAGTATCGCCTACGCTGAATTTGTGCATATTCTGCAGGTACGCGCTCCATTAGTTGGCGACGCGCTGGGGCGCGCGGAGCGGCTACTGCGTTATGGACCGCAACAGCAAATGCCGGCGCCTGCAGGTATGCGCAGTCATACCGTATTACCGCGGCGTGGCACCATTTCTCCATGGTCTAGTAAGGCCACGGATATTTTTGCTTTGTCGGGCTTGTCTGAAGTTGTGCGTGTTGAGCGGGGCATACGTTGGTTTACTCGGCAAGATTCGGGCTTTGCTGCAGATGATACCGCCCACCTATACGATCGAATGACTGAAGAATGTTGGCGCGAAGAGGACTTTGAGGGCATTTTTGCCCAGTCTGAACCCGCCCCGGTCGGCCATGTCGCACTTTGGTCGGAGGGTGTACAGACCCTTGCAGAAGCCAACACAGCGCTGGGGCTGGCCTTGTCAGATGATGAGATTGAATATCTGGAAGCAGCCTACAAGCAGCTTGAGCGAGATCCGACCGACGTAGAGTTGATGATGTTTGCTCAGGCAAATTCCGAGCATTGCCGGCACAAGATTTTTAATGCGGATTGGGTGGTCGATGGATCGCCACAGTTGAAGTCACTATTTGCGATGATCCGCAACACCTATCAGCAGATCAATGGCCAAGGCATTCTCAGTGCCTATAGCGATAATGCCGCCGTGATCGAAGGGCATTCGGTGGCTCGATTGTCGGTGCAGGAGTCAAAAGACTACGTCTTCGAGACCGCACCGGCGCACATATTGATGAAGGTAGAGACGCATAACCACCCGACAGCGATTGCGCCCTTCGCCGGTGCCGCAACGGGTTCCGGTGGTGAAATTCGTGACGAAGGCGCGGTGGGGCGAGGCTCTAAACCGAAAGCTGGACTCAGTGGCTTTACCACATCGCATCTAAACATTCCCAATGCGTCGCAACCTTGGGAACTAGCCACTGGCAAACCGGAACACATGGCATCGGCGCTGGAGATCATGCTCGAGGGCCCGATTGGTGCCGCCAGCTTTAATAATGAGTATGGACGTCCGGCGATTTGTGGTTATTTCCGCAGCTTTGAAATGCCTGACCCAATTGTTCAAGCCGACGCCCGCGAGGTTGTGCGCGGTTATCACAAACCGGTAATGATTGCCGGTGGTGTGGGTTCAGTGCGCACTGAGCATGTGCACGCACGACCATTTCCACAGGGCACTGCGCTCGTGGTGTTGGGCGGCCCGGCCATGTTGATCGGTTTGGGCGGTGGTGCCGCATCCAGTATGGCCTCCGGCGCTAGCTCCTCAGAACTAGATTTTGCCTCGGTGCAACGTGGTAATCCTGAAATGGAGCGGCGCTGTCAGGAGGTCATCGATGGTTGCTGCGCGATGGGAGAGGCCAACCCGATCTTGTTGATTCACGACGTTGGTGCCGGTGGTCTGTCAAATGCATTACCAGAACTCATCGACGACGCAAAGTCAGGTGGGCGTATCCGTCTGCGTGATGTGCTTAATGCGGATCTTGGGATGTCGCCATTGGAAATCTGGTGCAATGAGGCTCAAGAGCGCTATGTACTTGGCATTGAGCAAACTCAGCTCGAGCAATTTGCTGCGTTATGCGAGCGCGAACGATGTCCATACGCGGTTGTGGGTGAGTCCACTGACGATGGTCAATTAGTGGTCGCAGACGCTTGGTTCGATAATAATCCGGTGGACCTGCCATTAAATGTTTTACTCGGTAAAGTGCCGAAGACCCAGCGGCAATTTCAGCGCCATACCCAGAATTGGCCGCCCCTGGACTTGACTGGAGTATCCTTAGCAGAGGCGCTGCCCAGAGTGTTGCGGTTTCCAACAGTGGCCAGCAAGAAATTTCTCATAACCATTGGCGACCGCAGTATCACTGGACTAGTGGCGTGCCAGCCGATGGTCGGCCCGTGGCAAGAGCCAGTGGCGGATGTAGCGGTGACGCTAAGCGGCTATCAAACCTTTGCCGGCGAAGCCTTTGCCATGGGTGAGCGTAGCCCATTGGCACTGATTAACCCTGCAGCTGCAGCACGTATGACCGTTGCGGAGACCCTAACAAACTTGGTTGCTGCAGATCTTAGCGCCCTAGATCGCGTGGTGTTGTCGGCTAACTGGATGGCCGCTGCGGGCAGCGATGCCGAGGATCAAGCGCTATTTGATGCAGTAACCGCGGTTGGAGAGGAGTTTTGCCCGGCATTAGGTATTGCCATACCCGTAGGTAAAGACTCCTTATCGATGCAGACGCGCTGGCAGCAGGCTGGGGTGGATAAGCGGGTAATTTCGCCGCTTACACTAATTGTTTCTGGTTTTGCGCCGGTACAGGATGTGCGTAAGACGCTGACGCCGGTTTTGCAGCCGCATATGGACACTGTGTTAGTGCTTTTGCAGTTTGGACAGCAGCGTCTAGGGGGCAGCTGTTTGGCCCAGGTTTATGGCCAGTTGGGCGATACCGCACCCGATGTTGATGATGCTGGGGCCTTTAAAGCATTGCTTGAATGGCTAATGGATATGAAGCGGCGGGGATTGATCCATGCCTTACATGACCGCTCTGACGGTGGCTTAATCACCACGCTGCTGGAGATGGCGTTTGCCAGCCGCATGGGGTTGGATGTGGATATAGTCGCCACAGATGATTTGCTTGCGGCGTTATTCAACGAAGAAATTGGTTTTGTTGCACAAGTGGATGCGGCTCGGTTGCAAGAGTTGCAAGCCTCAGCGCCTTGTCTATGTACACCCATAGCTCGCCTCCGAGAGGATGAAAGGGTGCTCATTAAGCACGGTGATGGCCTTGTAGGAGAGTTCAGCCGTCAGGAACTACAGCAGCAATGGGCCGAGACCAGTTATCGAATGCAGCGTTTGCGCGACAGCGAGGCGTGTGCTGATGAGGAGTTTGCAGACATTCTGCAGGGTCGCAACGACGACCCGGGATTAAGCTCAAAGCTTACCTTCGATCCAGCACAGCGGTCAGCGCCCGAGAGCTTGTATATCAATGCAGGGGCTAAACCCACCATGGCAGTGTTGCGGGAGCAGGGTGTGAATGGCCATATAGAAATGGCTGCGGCTTTTGATGCGGCAGGTTTTCGCTGCGTTGACGTGCATATGTCGGATCTTATTCGCGGTCACCGCACCCTTAGCGAGTTCGATAGCCTCGTCGCCTGTGGCGGATTTTCCTATGGTGATGTCCTTGGCGGCGGTGGCGGTTGGGCCAAGACCGCGCTGTTCAACGAGCAAGTGCGTCAACAATTTGCAGATTATTTTCGCAGCGACGCGCTGGTTCTTGGGGTCTGTAATGGCTGCCAAATGCTTGCGCAAATGGCAGAGCTTATTCCTGGGGCCGAGCACTGGCCGCGCTTTGTGCGCAATCGCAGCGAGCAATTTGAAGGTCGGACAGTCATGGTGAACGTGGCGACCAACGCTTCGCCCTGGTTAGATGGCATGCAGGGCAGTGTCATCCCGGTTGCGGTGGCCCACGGCGAAGGCCGTGCTGAGTTTTCTGACCCAGAGGATTTAGCGCGGTTGGCTGCACAGGGTCAGATTGCGCTGAATTACGTGGATGGAAAGCATCAAATCACCGAGCGCTATCCGCATAATCCGAATGGTGCGAGTCAGGGCCTGGCCGGTCTTACTGGCGCAGGTGGTCGGGTACTGTTGATGATGCCGCATCCGGAGCGGGTGTTCCGCAGTTGTCAGAATGTGGCCACAGAGCCCAGCTGGGGTGAATTTGGGCCTTGGATGCGCCTCTTTGATAACGCGCGCAAAGCCTTGTAAGCGCCATCGATCGTCAGGACTTTGGGCGCTTGAACAATAAGTCTTGGTAGTGGGTCGGATAAACGTCAGTTTTACGATCGGCAAAATAGTGTTGTAGCGTTTGCGTAATTACCGGAAACGCTAACTGATCCCAAGGGATGTCCTTTTCATAAAATAACTCAACTTCCAAGGATTCAGGGCCGCTACTGTACTCTGGCCCTTCCAGATCGGCGCGAAAAAACGTATAGACTTGAGAAATGTGCGGCAGGCTGAAGACGGTATATAGTTGCAGATTGGTGACTCGTGCATTCGCCTCTTCCATTGTCTCGCGCGCAGCGCCCTCAGCAATGGTTTCAGAATTTTCCAGAAAGCCCGCTGGCAGAGTCCAGTAGCCCTCGCGCGGTGCTATTGCGCGTTTGCAGAGCAATACCTGGTCCCGCCAAATTGGCAGGGTGCCTGCAATGACGCGTGGGTTTTGATAATGAATGGTATGGCATGCAGTGCACACTGAGCGTGGCAAGCTGTCGCCTTCGGGAACTTTAATTTCTGTACGGGCACCGCACAAGCTGCAATATTTCATCGGCAGAGTATACCGTTAATAGCCCACGGCAGGCGCGGTGGTACTCAAGCAAGTGCTTCATTACCATGGCATAAAAGGAGGGCTAGATGTTGTATCAACTTGATGATCTGCAGGTGCAGGCAAAGGGTGACTATTGGGTTGCTGATAACGCTGTGGTGCTTGGTAACGTGCTGTTATGCCAAGATGCCAGCGTCTGGTTTAACGCGGTTCTGCGTGGTGATACGGAATTAATCACGGTGGGTGAGGGATCCAATGTGCAGGATGGTTCAGTACTGCATACCGATCTCGGTTATCCCATTAATATTGGCGCTCATGTCACCATTGGCCACAAGGTCATGCTGCATGGTTGCGACATTGGCGAGGGGTCGCTTATCGGCATCAACTCTGTGGTGTTGAATGGAGCAAAGATTGGCAAAAATTGCATTATTGGAGCCAACGCGTTGATTACAGAAGGCAAGGTGATTCCGGACAACTCCATGGTTATGGGTTCGCCCGGTAAGGTAGTTAAAACGCTGAGCGACGAGCAGGGTGCGGCAATTCGTATGGGAGCAAAGCACTATGTTGAAAACTCGCGGCGGTTTCGTGACGGACTGGTGCCCCAGGCTAGTGCGGTGACAAACTAGGGCCTGTTGTTGTGAGCGATGAACAGACGCGTATAGGTACAGCGCTGGCGGCTACCGCAACCCGGGTGATGTTGTTAGGCAGTGGCGAGCTTGGCAAAGAAGTAGCCCTTGAACTGCAGCGACTTGGAGTGGAAGTCATCGCTGTGGATCGCTATCCAAATGCGCCGGCGATGCAGGTCGCCCACAGCAGCCACGTCATCGATATGCTTGACGAGTCGGCCTTGCGGGGATTGATCAACCAGGAGCGGCCGGATCTTATCGTGCCAGAGATCGAAGCCATTGCGACCTCGGTGCTGGTTGAGTTGGAGGCCCAGGGGCAGCGGGTAATTCCCACCGCCATGGCGGCGCGTCTGACCATGGATCGGGAAGGTATTCGTAACCTAGCAGCGCAAACTCTAGAGGTGCCGACTTCGCCATTTCGATTTGCAGCAACCTATGAAGACTATCAGCAGGCGATTACCGCAATAGGTCTGCCCTGTGTGGTCAAGCCGGTCATGTCCAGTTCCGGCAAAGGGCAGTCGACACTGCATACCCAAGATGATGTCGATCCTGCATGGCAATATGCCCGAGAGGGCGCCCGCGGAGCGGCAGGAAAGGTGATCGTTGAGGGGTTCGTAGATTTCGATTATGAAATTACTCTGCTTACTGTGCGCCATATAGGTGGCACGAGTTTCTGTGAGCCAATTGGCCATCGACAGGTGGGTGGTGACTATCAAGAATCGTGGCAGCCTCAGCCCATGAGTCCCATCGCACTAGAACAATGCCAACGCATTGCCGAGCAAGTCACCACTGCCTTGGGTGGTTGGGGACTATTTGGTGTGGAGTTTTTTATCAAAGGCGACCAAGTCTATTTTTCTGAGGTCAGCCCGCGACCGCACGATACCGGCATGGTGACTCTAATCAGTCAAGACCTCAGCGAATTTGCTTTGCATGTTCGCGCTATTCTGGGCCTACCGGTGCCGAACATTCGCGCCCGTGGAGCGGCAGCATCAGCAGTAATTTTGGCGCACGGAAAATCCACCGCGCTGAGCTATAGCGGCGTTAGAGAGGCGCTTGCGGCTGCAGATACTCAAGTGCGGTTATTCGGCAAGCCAGAGGTGGATGGCGAGCGCAGAGTAGGCGTTGCCTTGGCCCTGGATGACGACATAGAAAGTGCTCGGCAACGAGCGATGAGCGTTGCGGCCCAGGTTACTGTGCATTACAGCTAGCACCCCTTGGCAAGTTAAGCGGGTAGCGTTATAGTCCACCCATGAGTTTAGTTAGGCGCCCAGTTCAATCCTACGTTACCGCGACTGCGGTGCGGTGGGCTGTGCGTGACCAAAACCGCTACGGCTATGCCAACAGTAATTCGGCAGCGAACGCCAAGAACACTGGTCTATTATCCCTTCTGGCGCTGCTCGCGTTAAACCTGCTGCCGGTTGCACCGGCAAAATAATCAAACCCCAGCGCAGTATTAGCGCACCCAGAAACAAAGAAGCAGTCACCACAGGACCTGTGGAGTGATGTATATTGCAACCGCCTGTGCCTTTTGCGCCGGCGAATACGTGGAACGACGATATGTCCAAGGGCATTAAAATGAATCATCAACCGCAAGGTGGTCGCGCTCGAGGCGCGATGCCATTTCAGAAATACAAAGGGTTTCAACCCATCGACCTGCCGGACCGGCAATGGCCGAGCAAAGTGCTGCAACAGGCTCCGCGCTGGTGCAGTGTGGATCTGCGCGATGGTAATCAAGCGCTGATCGATCCGATGAATGTGGATGAAAAGCTGCGCCTTTGGGATCTGCTATTGGAAATCGGCTTTGCTGAAATTGAGGTGGGATTCCCAGCTGCATCCCAGCCAGATTTCGATTTCATTCGTCGCATTATTGATGAAGGACGGATTCCGCCAGATGTCAGTATTCAGGTACTGTGTCAGGCCCGTGAAGAATTGATTACGCGTTCGGTAGAAGCGTTGGAAGGCGCGCCAAATGTTATTTTTCACCTATATAACTCAACTTCCGAGCTGCAGCGGCGGGTGGTCTTTGGTATGGATCGCCAGGGCATTATCGATCTGGCGGTTCAGGGCACGGAGTTGGTGCGGCAAGGCCTAGAGGGTTTTGCATCTAATGTAACCTTTGAATATTCGCCAGAAAGCTTTACCGGCACTGAGCTGGACTTTGCCGCCGAGATTTGTACCGCGGTGGCGGATACCTGGGGGGCGACGCCCGAGGATCCGATGATCATCAATCTGCCGAGCACGGTTGAAATGGCGACACCGAATATTTATGCGGATCAAATCGAGTGGTTTTGTCGAAATTTTCCGCGGCGCGACAGTGCCGTGATCAGTTTGCATACCCATAATGATCGGGGCACCGGTGTTGCAGCTACCGAATTAGGTCTGATGGCTGGTGCCCAGCGCGTCGAGGGTACGTTGTTTGGTAATGGTGAGCGTACTGGCAACTGTGATCTGGTTACCGTGGCAATGAATATGTTCAGTCAGGGTGTAGACCCCACTCTAGATCTGCGTCACATGCCGAAAATTCGTGAAGTATCCGAAGCGGTGACTAAGCTTGCGGTGCACGAACGTCATCCCTATGCGGGAGAGCTGGTCTTTACCGCGTTTTCCGGTTCGCATCAGGATGCAATTAAGAAAGGCATGTCCCAAGTCGATCGCAGTAGTTGGGAAGTACCGTATTTGCCCATCGATCCAGAAGATGTTGGCAGTTCCTACAAAGAAACGGTGCGGGTGAACAGTCAGTCCGGAAAAGGCGGGGTGGGATTTTTGCTCGAGGAGCACCACGGACTGGCATTGCCCCGTGATCTGCTGGTTGAATTCAGTTCCCATGTGCAGCAACTCACAGAACAGCTGGATCGTGAAGTTAAGCCAGATGAAATTTATCAGGCGCTACTGGATACCTATGGCAGCGACAGCGGTCCGTATCGGTTAATGGATTACGACCTGTTAACCGGGCGTAATGAGGATCAGCGCTGTGTCGCGCGGGTAGAAGTATCTGACAATGTGGTCACCATTGATGGTGAAGGGTCAGGTCCTATTGAAGCATTCGTCAATGCAATGGTAGAAACCCTGAATGAGCCGCTAACAGTGTTGGGTTACCAAGAGAATGCCCTAGGCACGGGATCAGATGCTCAAGCAATTTGCATTCTTGCCATAGACGATCCAGAAACCGATAGTAGATGCTATGGCCTGGGTGTCAGTCGCAATACCATAACGGCGAGTCTGAATGCGATTGTTAGTGCGCTGAACCGGCGTTGGGCTAAGAGTTAGTCGTTATTCGTGCCGCCTGGGATGGCAGGCGATCACTCGTCCAGTGAACTGTCGTCTTCGGGTCGGCCTTGATCTTCGATGCGGCGAATGCGTAGAGACTTAATAATATTGTCTTTGATTTGCAGGGTCTCGATCTGATATTCGTTAATTTGAATACACAAATTGAACTCTGGAATGGTCTCCAGATGTTCGAGGACGAAACCGTTCAATGTCTTTGGCCCATTGGTTGGCAGGTTCCAGCGCAAGGCGCGGTTGATGTCGCGCAGTACGGCCATGCCGTCAATTAGGAAGGCACCGTCCGCTTCGGGTGATATGTCGGCAATGTTGGCAGCAAAGTCGCTGGTGAATTCGCCAACAATTTCTTCCAATATATCTTCCAGTGTGACGATGCCTTGGATGTCTCCATATTCGTCCACAACCAAGGCAAAGCGCTGTTTTTCTTTCTGGAAATTAAGCAGCTGCGTATGCAATGGCGTGGCCTCGGGTACATAGTAGGGGTCACGGGCTAACTGCAGCAGATCTGCTTTGGTGAACTCCTCAGTCTGCAACAAGCGGGCAAGACGGCGCAGATGCAAAACGCCCAGCATGTTGTTGAAATTGTCTTTGTAAACTGGCAGAAGGGTGTGCTGGCTCGCAGCGGCACCGGCCAAGATATCAGCCATGTTGTCATCGATATCGAGACCGACGATTTCTGTTCGCGGAACCATAATGTCGTTAACGGTGACCGTTTCTAGGTCTAACAGTCGTGTCATCATGGTTTGGCGTTCGCCGACAGCGCGGGCACCTTCGCTGACCACAGTAAGTAATTCGTCCTTGGTCAGTTGATCATCACCCTCGCTGCGTTCGCTCAGAAAAGGTTTTACCAAGGCGTTACTGAAGCCGTTAATGAGCAGTACTACAGGGTGTAGGAGCTTTGCTAAAGGTGCGAGTACGAATACAGCTTTCAGAGCCCAGGCGTCGGGTCGTTCGGCTGCCAGAGTTTTAGGGGCGACTTCGGCAAAAATAAGAAAGGTAATTGTCAGTACCCAGGGTGCGAGCAGTACACCGGTGTCGCCCAACAAGTTATAGCCGATGATCGTCGCAATGGTCGCAGCACTGAAATTGACCAGATTGTTGCCAACAAGGATAACCCCGAGCAAGCGGTCTTGCCGTTTCAGCATACGGTTGGCTTTGCGCGCCCCCCTATGGCCGCGCTTTACCAGATGTCGTAAGCGATAACGATTAAGCGCCATCATTGCTGTTTCAGTGCCCGAGAAGTATGCAGACAGGCAGATCAGTAACGCGATGCTGAGCAGCAAATAAAGTGTTGGAGTTTCTGCGCTAATCATGACTGCAGTAAATATTCCAATACGAACTTACTGCCAACATAGCCGAGTAAGAGTAAGCCGAATGCACTTAGGTTCCAGCGTACAGCAGTAATGCCGCGCCAGCCCATTAGATGGTGGCCCACTAAAAAGCCGACATAGATGAGCCACGACAGGGTGGTCAGGATAGTGTGATGGGCAACTCGTTGGGCAAACATATCGTCTAAAAACAATAAGCCGGTGAAAATTGCCAGGCTGAGCAAGACGGTACCAATCCACAACATAGCGATCAGCAGCCGCTCCATGGTCTCAAGTGCGGGCAGCATACGGTAAAAACCGGTATCTAAGCGTTGCAGCTGTTTTTCCTGGAAGGCCAACAATATGGATTGCAGGGCGGCAGTCATCAAGCCAGCATAGGCGGTCAATGACAAAATGATGTGTGCACTCTGGGCGCTATCGATTGCCAGTTGGGTGCTGTTGCCGGGGTTAACAAGCAGTAACGCCAATGCGTTGATCACTGCGATGGGGAATAACAGCAGGTTAACGCTGATGACCGGCAGGCGGCTATTGGCTGCTGCGACGACTGCGACCATAACCACAGCGATATAGTTACATACATGCACCAGTGCCAGGTCGATGCCAGCATCGGTGACCAAAGTAGAGAAAGTCGCCCAGCCGTGACACAGAACAGCCGCCAGTCCGAGCAATGCAACCCGCTTCTGTGTACCGATAGCGGCCGGCATGGTTTCAGCGCTCTGCCTTTGCGCGGTTATAAGCTGTGCGAAACCGAGGGCATAAAACACTATGGCTGCAGCAGCAGTAATTGATGCGGATTCGTTCATGAAGTGCGACGCGGGATCGCGCTCGTAAGCTGGGTGTTTATGATGAATTGTCGCTAGCTAGGTTGGCGAAGTTTGGCATAAGCTGGCGTTGTCGTGAAGTCGCCTTTGTGAAGGAGATAAACGGTATTAATTACCCTCACCAGTGGGGTTGGAAGGTCTTTTCTATTGCGGTTATACGGTTCACTATCGGTATAAACTTATTAATAGAGTTAGTGTCAATGCAATCCTCAACTACATTCCTTCAATCTGAAATCATGTCGTGGGCGGTGATGACGCTATTGTTAGGAATACCGCTGTTGTTGCTGGCGCTGTATCTGATCGATCGCAATCAAACCCGCCACGCGCTGCGTCGTAACTATCCATTGTTGGCGCGTTTCCGATATTTGTTTGAGCACTTGGGTGAATTTTTTCGCCAGTATTTTTTCGCCATGGATCGGGAGGAAATGCCTTTCAACCGGGCGGAGCGCTCTTGGGTCTATCGTGCAGCAAAAAAAGTAGATTCCACTATTGCCTTCGGCTCAACTCGAGATCTCAAGCCGGCGGGTACTGTGCTGTTTGCTAATTGCGCTTTTCCAAAGTTAGCGGAAGAAGGACGCGAAACCGGCACGGTCATAATTGGGCCCCATAGCCGCAAGCCCTATCAGGTGACCTCGGTCTTTCATATTTCTGCAATGAGCTATGGTGCGATCTCTGCACCAGCGGTATTGGCATTGTCCCGGGGTGCGAAGTCTGCAGGGGTATGGATGAATACGGGAGAGGGGGGCTTAAGTGCAGAGCACCTAGAGGGTGGCGCGGATCTAGTTTTCCAAATTGGTACCGCAAAATATGGTGTGCGCGACGCAAGCGGCGCTTTGTGCCCTGAACGTCTCGGTGAAGTTGCGGCTCACGATCAGGTGAAGATGTTCGAAATTAAACTCAGTCAGGGCGCCAAGCCGGGTAAGGGCGGCGTTCTGCCCGGCTCGAAAGTGAATGCCGAAATTGCCCGGGTGCGGGCGATTCCGCTAGGTGAGGATTCCTTCAGTCCGAATCGACACCCAGAGGTATCTACTGCGGAAGATCTTTTGGATTTAATTGACACCGTGCGCAAGGTCAGCGGCAAGCCGGTGGGCATTAAAGCCGTTATTGGCGACCACAGATGGCTGGGTGAATTGTGCGTCGCCATCCAGGAGCGGGGCGTGGCTAGTGCCCCAGATTTCATCACGGTTGATGGCGCGGAGGGAGGCACCGGTGCCGCGCCCGCCAGTTTGATTGATTACATGGGGTTGCCGTTGCGGGAAAGTTTGCCTCTAGTTGTGGATATTTTGCAAAAATTTTCGCTGCGCAAGCGCATTCGAGTGGTCGCCAGCGGCAAGTTGATCAATCCGGCGCAAATAGCCTGGGCGCTCTGTGTGGGTGCGGATTTTGCGACCACTGCGCGGGGATTTATGTTTTCGTTAGGCTGTATACAGGCCATGCAGTGCAATAAAAATACCTGCCCCACGGGTATAACGACCCACGACAAGCGGTTGCAGCGGGGCTTAGTGGTGGCGAATAAACGTAAGCGGGTAGCGAATTATGCACGCTCGGTGCGAGCGGAGGTTGCGGTTATCGCCCATGCATGTGGTGTTCAAGAGCCACGACAGCTGCAGCGGCAACATTGTCGTATTGTGCAAGCCGACGGCAGTTCTTTGGCCTTGGATACGCTCTACCCGGAAGTTGAGACGAGTTAAGGGTGGTCGATGACTAAAAAATAGGCCGCACAGCAGACGGTTCACGCTATAATTTCCAGTCCCGTTCAATCGCCTCCTAATATGTTTGAAAACCTATCAGAAAGACTTTCGGCGAGCCTGAAGCAGATCAGCGGCAAGGCGCGCTTGAACGAAAACAACATCAGCGATGCTCTGCGTGATGTGCGTGTGGCCTTGCTAGAAGCCGATGTGGCCTTGCCTGTTGTAAAAGACTTTATAGAGCAGGTGCGAGGCAAGGCGCTTGGTCAAGCCGTTATGGCGGCGCTGAATCCGAGCGAAGCATTCATCAAGATCGTGCACGAAGAGCTCGTGGCGGTCATGGGTGCAGAAGACAATAGTCTTAATTTAACAACTGCGCCGCCGGCGGTGATTCTTATGGCTGGCCTGCAGGGTGCGGGTAAAACCACAACCGTGGCGAAGCTCGCGCGGCTGCTCAAAGAGCAACAGAAAAAGCGCGTTGCAGTGGTCAGTGCTGACGTTTACCGACCTGCAGCGATTGAACAGTTGCAGACCCTGGCCGCCGAGGTTGGGGTAACCTTTATCGAATCGTCACCTGATCAAGCGCCTGTAGCAATAGCCACTGCCGCCGTGCAGAGCGCGAAGCAGCAGTTGGCCGATGTATTGCTCGTGGATACCGCCGGGCGTTTAGCGGTGGACGAAGCGATGATGGCTGAGATCAAACAATTGCATGCCAGCATCAAGCCTATCGAGACATTGTTTGTGGTGGACGCCATGACTGGCCAGGATGCCGCGAATACTGCCAAAGCCTTCAATGACGCGCTGCCGCTCACCGGGATTGTGCTGGCGAAGACCGATGGCGATGCCCGGGGTGGCGCGGCCTTAAGTGCCCGCACTATTACTGGCAAGCCGATCAAGTTTTTGGGCAGCGGGGAAAAAACTGATGCACTTGAGGTATTTCATGCGGATCGTATTGCCTCGCGGATCTTGGGTATGGGTGATGTTCTTTCGCTCATTGAAGAAGCCGAGCGTAAGGTCGATAAGACCAAGGCTCAGCGATTCGCGCGCAAGATGCAGCAGGGTCAAAAATTTGATCTAGAAGATTTTCGTGATCAGTTGCAACAGATGGCTAATATGGGTGGTCTGAGCAGCATGCTCGATAAACTGCCGGGTATGGGTCAGTTGCCTGCTAGTGCGCAGGCGCAGTTAGATGATGGCCAGTTTAAGCGTATGGGCGTAATCATAGATTCCATGACCGTAAAAGAGCGTCGTTTTCCGGATCTTCTCAATGGTTCGCGCAAGCAACGTATTGCCGCTGGTAGCGGTACCCAGATTGCGGATATCAATCGTTTGCTGAAACAGCACAAACAAATGCAAAAGATGATGAAGAAAGTGGGGAAGAAGGGCGGCATGCAAAAGATGATGCGCGGTATGCAGGGCATGAAATTCCCAGGAGGCGGTATGCCACCGGGGATGCCACCGGGCATGCGCCGCCGTTAGAGCAACCACGATGGTACGCCCCCTGCTGCTGCTAGGAGTTGCTGTTGCGGGTGTTGTAGCCGGATGGCAGTTGCGTGGTTTAGCGGGTGATGGTGGCGTTACGCCTGAGGTAGTCGCTGCGTTATCGCAAAAGCAGCCGCTGCCGGAGCCTATTTTGCGCCTACCAACACCGAAGGCCTTGGCGGCGGCTGAAGAAAGCCCCGCTGAATTATCGCCCGCCCCGGATACGGTGCTTTCTTTG
This sequence comes from uncultured Gammaproteobacteria bacterium, assembly GCA_913050035.1. Taxonomy (GTDB): domain Bacteria; phylum Pseudomonadota; class Gammaproteobacteria; order Pseudomonadales; family Azotimanducaceae; genus UBA4421. The sequence goes on from CAJXAC010000005.1 coordinate 16,010, forward strand.
GAGGCGCTTTATGCAGCACTGGCAAGCGCAGATGTGTCTCGGGAAGGGGCGATCCGTGGGCAACTTCAGGAATATATCAGTCAGCGCACTGTACAACTGTCGAGTCAGCAGCGCTGGGCAGAATTGTTGGGGTTTTATCAGCGTTTAGTCAATTTAGATCCTCATGTTGCCGAGTATTACTACCGTCTTGCTGAAGTGCAGGTGCAGTTGCAACTATACGATCAAGCACTGTACTCGCTGTATTTCATTCTGCAGGACTCGGTAATGGGTGCTAAGGCCCAGGCATTAGAGCAGCGCATCAATAAACTTCTACAGTTCACCGAGGGTATAACCGTGCCGCTGCTCAAACACGGTAGTCATCATGTGGTGGAGGCGCGATTGCCGTCGGGAGTGTTGCGACTGTTATTGGATACCGGAGCATCCATTACCACGCTGACCCCCGATGCCGCGCGCCGCTTGAATCTCAGCTACGACTCGGGTCGTTCGATTAGCCTGGCAACGGCGGGTGGTTTGGTGTCGGCGCCAATAATTGAAGTCTCGGGCTTTAGCGTTGGCGCAGCCGAGGTTGAACGGTTACAAGTGGGCATATTGCCATTACCGGGGGAGGGTGGTTTCGATGGCCTACTCGGTATGAATTTCCTTCAGCAATTTGCCAGTTCAATTAATCAGCAGGACGGCGTGTTGCACCTGCAGAATAAGGGCTAAGATCGTTGTCGAAGAGTTATGAGGAGCGACGATGACAGCGTATGTAATTGCCACAATAAATATCCATGATCGAGAACGCTACGCTGAGTATGAAGCTGGTTTTATGGCCATCTTTATAAATTACGGTGGCGCAATGCTCAGTGTTGATGAAGCGCCTCGGTTGCTTGAGGGGGACTGGTCATATACTCGTACTGTATTGATTGGTTTTGACTCCGTGGAAGCCGCGGAAAAGTGGTTTTTTAGCCCGGAATATCAAGATTTGGCGCGGCATCGACATGCAGCGGCTGAAACCCATTGTGTGATTGTTAACGGCTTGCAGGGGTGATTTGGATCACATAAGACTTATCCTAAGCCATTTGCATGTGTGCTAGGTTGCTATAGAATACGCGGCCTTCGAATTCTGACCTTTGGTAAACAGAGAACATTATGGTAACGATCCGTCTTGCCCGTCATGGCGCAAAGAAGAGTCCTTTTTATCACGTAACAGTGGCAGACCAAGCACGCGCCCGTGATGGTCGCTTCGTGGAACGCGTAGGATTCTATAACCCGGTGGCCAAGGGTCAGGCAGAAGCATTGCGCTTGGATCTGGATCGTATCGATTATTGGGTTGGCGTTGGCGCTCAACCGAGCGACCGGGTAAAGCAACTGATTGCAACCGCGCGTAAGCAACAGACTGCAGAAGCAGCCGCGGCTCCCGCGGAGTAGTCTCTAGCGCATCCCATCGATGCGCGTCGTAAAAAGCGTTGAAGGTTCCCAGATGTCCCAAGACAACGTCGTAGTTGGTCGTCTGGGGCGAGCCTTTGGCGTTAAAGGCTGGCAACACTTGCAGTCTTTCACCTCCCCCTCAGACAATCTATTGTCCTACAAGCCGTGGTTTTTGCGCCGGCAAAATAGTGATCGCTGGCAACACATTGAAGATTACGAAATCCAAAACCACAACGACGGTTATCTGGTTCGGCTCGCCGGGGTCGACCAGCGCGAAGCGGCCCAGCAATCCAGCGGCAGTCTGCTTGGTGTTCCAGCAGCAATCCTCGCAGACACAGCAGATGATGAGTTTTATTGGCATCAGTTAATCGGTTGTGCCGTGGTTAACGAGCAGCAGCAACACTTAGGTCAGGTCAGCGGTTTGCTCGAAACAGGTGCGCACGATGTGTTGCAGATCGCACAGAGCGGTCAGCCGTTATTGGTGCCATTTACCGATCCCTACATCATTGACGTTGACGTGTCGGAGCAGCGGATTGTGGTGATGTGGCCCTCGGAATGGAACGATTGAACCTATGTGGTTAGGTGTTATTACGTTATTTCCAGATATGTTTGATGCGGTAACTCGCGAGGGCGTATTTGGCCGTGCGGTGGCGTCTGAGATCCTGAGCATTGAATTCTTCAACCCACGGGACTACACCACGGACCGTCATCGTACGGTGGATGACAGACCCTATGGCGGTGGTGCTGGCATGGTCATGAAGGTAGAGCCGCTGCAGCGGGCGGTGATCGCGGCCAAAGAGCGTGCTCCGGCCGCCACACCTGTGGTGCTTATGAGCCCTCAAGGGCATACGTTTAGTCAAACCAAGGTCAGCGCGTACCGCGATAGTGCGGGCCTGATTTTAGTATGTGGTCGCTACGAAGGTATTGATGAGCGGTTCATAAACCATTGGGTAGATATTGAGTGGTCGGTAGGTGATTACGTGCTAAGTGGAGGTGAATTGCCCGCTATGGTGGTGATGGATGCGATTGCAAGGCATTTACCGGGCACATTAGGCAATCAAATGTCCGCTATAGATGAATCTTACCTTGATGCAACGCTCGATTACCCTCACTATACGCGCCCCGAAACTATGGCTTCGGAAAAGATACCGCCACAGCTGCTAAGTGGAGACCATGGGCAGGTGGCTAAGTACCGACGCCGTGAGGCGTTAAAACGCACTCTTAATCGGCGTCCTGAGTTATTAACCACAATGACATTTGGTGATCAGGATCGAGAGTTGTTGTTAGAAATTTTTGCCGACCGTCAGCCAGATTAGGCGATGAATTGGAGATAAACATGCGCAGAAATAAAGTAATCCAAGAAATTGAAGACCGCCAATTAGCGGAAGTACCCGAATTCAGCCCTGGCGACACGGTAAGCGTACAGGTGCGTGTCAAAGAAGGCAGCCGGGAGCGCTTGCAGGCTTTCGAAGGTGTGGTTATTGGTATCAAAAACCGCGGTATCAATTCAGCATTTGTGGTGCGCAAAATTTCCCATGGCGTTGGTGTTGAGCGAACCTTCCAAACTCATAGCCCATTGATCAATCAGATCGAAGTAAAACGGCGCGGAGATGTGCGGCAGGCAAAGCTTTACTACTTGCGCGAGCGCTCTGGACGTTCTGCGCGTATCAAGGAAAAAATCAACAAGTAGACGCCCTCGAAGGGTTGGTTATAGTGGCGGCTTGAATCCATGGTCGTCTCATCCATGCCCAATCACGAGCGCGATTCCAGTCCCAGCGTCGAGGTTATAGAATACCTCGACGCACTGTGGCTGCAGCGCGGTCTGAGCGAAAACACCTTGGCGGCTTATCGCCGCGACCTCACCCAGACAGAAAACTGGTTGCTACAAACCAAGCGCGCCGCGACGCTGATAAACGCCAGCGCCGAGGATCTTGGTGCCTACAATGAAATGCGCAATGGCGAGAACATCGCGCGGCGTTCAGCGGCGCGGTGGCTCAGTTCGGTGCGTGGTTTTTTTCGGCATTGGCTGACAGAACAACGTCTGCAAGAAGATCCTACACAATACCTCGAGCATCCCAAGCAGGCGCGCGCGCTTCCCAGCAGTTTGGGCGCCCAAGACGTCGAGAATCTGCTTAGCGCACCTGATGTAACTACAGCGATAGGTATGCGTGACCGGTCGATGTTAGAACTACTTTATGCCTGTGGCTTGCGAGTATCAGAGCTTGTCACCTTGCAATTGGCCAGCGTCAATCTGCGCCAGGGAGTGGTTCGGGTAACAGGCAAAGGCAGCAAGGAACGGATTGTGCCCGCCGGCGAAGCCGCTTTGGACTGGTTACAGCGGTATTTGCGTGAGGCGCGCCAAGAACTGATTCCAGCTGGAGGTAACGTACTATTTCCCAGCCGTTTAGGTCGGGCGATGACGCGTCAGACTTTTTGGCATGCCGTAAAACGCTATGCGTTGGTGGCCGGGATTGAAAAAGATATCTCTCCCCATACCCTGCGTCATGCATTTGCGACCCATCTCGTGGATAATGGCGCAGACCTGCGCGCAGTGCAGATGATGCTCGGGCACAGCGATTTGTCTACGACCCAAATCTACACTCATGTTGCGCAGCAGCGGCTGCAATCGTTGTTACGAAAACACCACCCGCGCGGATAAACAGCGCAGTGCGTAGGCCACTGGTTAGCGGAAAGGATATTGTGCATGTTAGTTAAAAAATTTATTGCTGGGGTTCTACATGCTGTGACTGCAGCGGTATTGGTGCTGTCGCCGGCAGCCATTGCAGAAACCACAGATGCACTAGAGACCGGGCGCAAACTCGCGGAAAAATTGCAGCAGCTGCGCCCTGGAATTCCGATTGAAGCGGTGGTGGCCATCGACATCCCGGGAATGTATGCGATTGAATTGTCCGGTGGTACCACGCTTTATGGCACAGCGGATGGACAACACTTCTTTAGCGGTGACCTATTCGCCGTGCAAGACGACCTGGTCAATCTGTCCGAGCAGCGGCGTGACAAAAAGCGTCAACAATTGATGGCGCAGCAGTCTCTTGAAGACATGATTGTATTTCCGGCGGTGGGTGAGCCCCGCGGCTATATCCAAGTCTTTACTGATGTAGATTGCGGCTATTGTCGAAAATTACATAACGAGATGGCGCAAATTAATGAGCTTGGTATAGAGGTCCGATATCTGGCATATCCGCGCGCTGGTGTTGATTCCGACACCCACGACAAAATGGTGTCTGCCTGGTGCGCGAAAGATCGTCAAAGCGCCATCACCCAGCTTAAAGCCGGTGCCAGCGTTCCTTCAAAGACGTGTCAGAATGCGATAAGCGATCACTATGGTTTGGGGCAGCAATTGGGTATCAGTGGCACCCCGGCCATCGTACTGGCAGATGGAAGATTGTTGCCAGGATACCTGCCCGCAGAACGCTTGGCTGCGGCCGTCCTCGGTGAATAGTCGGATCGACCAGTAGCTACAAGGAGCAATAGTTTGAAAACCCTTTCGATAGGTATTGCCGGTCTGGGTACGGTAGCCCAGGGCGTCTTGATGCTTCTTGCCAGCAACCGAGCGCTGATTGAGCAGCGCAGTGGTGTTAGTGTCAATGTGGTGCGTGTGGCCAGTCGCAGCGCCAAGCCAGACGTAGACCTTCACGGGGCGGATTTTTCCACTGACGTAATGGACCTGCTGTCTGATCCGCGGGTCGACGTGATTGTTGAGTTGATTGGCGGCGAGACACTAGCGAAGGAACTGATTGTTGCAGCGTTAAACAATGGCAAAGCGGTTGTTACAGCAAATAAGGCAGTCATTGCATTGCATGGTAATGAACTACCGCGGCAGCGGCTGCGCTTTGAGGCGGCAGTTGCTGGAGCAATTCCAATCATCCAAGCATTTCAGTATGGCTTGGTGGCGAATCAGTTCAGCGCACTAAGTGGCATTATCAATGGCACCTGCAATTACATGTTGTCTGCCATGGAGTCTGAGGGCGTGGATTTCGATGCGATCCTCGAGCGCGCTCAGGCTTTAGGTTATGCCGAGGCGGATCCATCATTCGATGTAGACGGTATCGATGCGGCTCACAAGTTAACCATTCTTATGGCGCTGGCCTTTGGTACAGATTTTGAGTTTGACAAAGTTTATGTAGAAGGGATCCGCGCGATCACGCCCAAGGACATAAGCTATGCCACTGAGTTGGGCTATCGTATTAAGCATTTGGGCATTTTGCGCAGTAATGCCGATGGTATCGAGGCGCGTGTACATCCCACATTGGTTGCCCAGAGCGAACTGGTGGCCCACGTCAATGGGGTTCTTAATGCTGTGCAAGTGGTGTCTGATGCAGCAGGTAAGACGCTCTTCAGTGGCCCTGGGGCTGGCGGCGCTGCTACCGCCTCTGCGGTGGTGGCAGACATTATCGCAACCGCCCTGCATCCGGAGCAGACTGCGGGAGATTCGAGTTCTAGCCGGTCCATACCCATAATGCCGATCGAAAAAATCAGCAGCGCTTACTATTTACGCATTCCCACACGTGATGAACCAGGGGTTTTTGCTGAGGTCACGCAAATACTTTCAAGCCATAACATCAATCTTGATGCGGTGATTCAAAAAGACAGCCACGCCCAAGGAGGTTCTGTAGATATCGTGATCCTCACCGAGGATATTCAAGAAGCGCAAATGCATGAGGCGCTGGCGCAGCTTGAGGCTTTGGCAACAGTGACTGCTCCAGTGATGCGAATCCGCGTGGCGCCCCAGGACTGAGTACGCCGATGCAGATCATTACGCGAGCGGTTGGCGATGGCGCGCTTGATGTAGAGGATCCGCTGATTGAGCGCCTATATCTGAGTCGTGGACTTACCCGTTCGGAAGAAACCGACAAAGGCCTAAAATCCTTGGTATCGCCGCTGGGTCTAATGGACATAGACAAGGCCGCCCAGCGTGTGGCCGAAGCGGTGGTGGCGCAGCAGAAGATCCTTATTATCGGCGACTACGACGCAGATGGCGCCACGTCAGTAGCTTTATGCAAGTTAGCGCTCGCTGCCATGGGGGCTGAGGCGGTCGAATTTCTCGTACCTGATCGCTTTCAATTTGGTTATGGCCTATCGGAGGCGATCGTGGCGATTGCTCAAAGCCTTAAACCGGATTTAATTATTACCGTCGACAATGGTATTTCTAGCGTTGGCGGGGTGGCTGCGGCGAACGCCGCGGGTATTGATGTCATTGTCACTGACCATCACCTACCGGGCTCAGAGTTGCCAGCAGCCTATGCCATTGTTAATCCGAATCGCCAAGATTGTGGTTTCACGAGTAAATCCATCGCCGGTGTGGGTGTTGCCTACTACTTGCTCAGTTGGGTTCGTCACACCTTACGCGAGCGCCAATGGTTCGACGCATCCCAGCGTCCGGAGCCTAATCTGGCGCAGTTTTTAGACCTAGTTGCTCTGGGCACTGTGGCCGATGTGGTACCCCTAGACCGCAATAATCGAATATTGGTCCATCAGGGTCTGTTACGCATGCGTCAGGGTCATACCCGTCCGGGTATTCGCGCGCTGGCAGAAATAGGCAAGCGTGATTTAACGCAGCTCAGTGCCCAAGATCTAGGTTTCGCCATTGGCCCGCGTCTCAACGCTGCCGGAAGGCTGCAAGACATGAGTGTGGGTATTCGTTGTCTCTTGGCAGACAACTTCGCCACGGCGCGATCTTTAGCCCAAGAGTTAGACGGTTTAAACAAAGATCGACGTGAGATCGAGCAGGGCATGGTGGCCGAGGCGGAATTACTCCTTGCTCAAGTATCGAAGACGGATGACGCCAAAGGGATCGCGGTATATCACGAACGCTTTCATCAGGGCGTGGTGGGTATTGTAGCGGGGCGCTTGCGCGAGCGCTTACACCGACCGGCTATTGTTTTCGCGGACTCGTCAGAAGGTGCGGTGGGTGAAATAAAAGGCTCAGCGCGCAGCATTGATGGTCTAAACATTCGCGATGTACTCGACACCATAGCCACCCGCTACCCGGGTTTATTAATAAAGTTTGGTGGTCATGCTATGGCCGCAGGTTTAAGTCTGAAGCGTGTTCACTTTGAGCGCTTCAGCAACATTTTTGCCGAAGTGGTAGCTGAACTGGTGAGCGAAGACGCGCTGAGCGCCAAATGCTTTGTTGATGGTGGACTATCTGAACAGGAACTTACCCTCGATACAGTACAGTCGCTGTTCAATGCGGGACCTTGGGGCAACGGTTTTCCGGAGCCAGCGTTTTGTGATGATTTTGAACTCATCAGTCAGCGCGTGGTTGGTGAGCAACACTTGAAATTGGTGCTGCGTAAAGAAGCGCGTCTAATTGACGCCATAGCGTTCCGACAACCGGCACTGGCTCAGGAGACAAAGCGTTTGCGTGTGGTATACCGCCCAGCGCGTAATGACTATGGCAATACCCCAACATTGCAGTTGATAGTGGAGTACGTCGAGCCTTTGGCTTAGACTCCGCGCTGCTTAAAAAACAGCAAAATGCTGCATAACACCGATAGAGACCTATGCCAGAAATTACCTCCGTTCGTGAACGCATCAAGGATCTTAGTGAGCGCGATCTAGCGCTTCGGGGGTACCTTTGACTTTGCTGAAAAGCGCGAGCGGCTGCAGGAGGTCGAGTTAGAGCTTGCTGACGCCGATGTATGGAGCGATCCCGCGCGGGCGCAATTGCTTGGGCGCGAGCGCTCAGAGCTGGAAAATATTGTCGGTGTGTTGGCGTCCTTTACTGAATCCCTCAGCGATCTTTCTGATTTGGCAGAAATGGCCAGTGACGAACAAGACGAAGATACCTTGGACGAGGTTGCGGGTGAGCTAGACGCACTCGAGGAGCGTCTGGCCGGGTTAGAATTCAGACGCATGTTCCAAGGTGAGATGGATAATGCAAACTGCTTTCTAGAAATTCAGTCGGGTTCCGGCGGCACTGAAGCCCAAGATTGGGCTGATATGTTGTTACGTATGTATCTGCGATGGGCAGAAAAACGTCAATTTTCAGCACGAGTAACTGAGTTATCACCCGGTGATGTGGCTGGCGTCAAAAGTGCCACGGTGCAAATCGTGGGCGAATACGCCTATGGCTGGTTACGTACAGAAACAGGTGTGCACAGACTTGTGCGCAAGTCGCCGTTTGATTCGGGCAATCGCCGGCATACCTCTTTTGCCTCGGTTTTTATCGCGCCGGAAATTGATGACGACATCGAAATTGATATCAATCCAGCCGACGTCCGAGTCGATACCTACCGTGCGAGCGGTGCCGGTGGTCAGCACGTTAACCGTACAGACTCTGCGGTGCGCCTTACTCATCTGCCGACAAATACTGTAGTGCAGTGTCAAAGTGAACGCTCACAGCATCAAAACAAAGACAATGCTTATAAGCAGTTGCGCGCCAAGTTGTTTGAGTTGGAACTGCAAGAGCGACGCGCGGAGCAGCAGGCGATTGAAGATTCCAAGGCGGATATTGGCTGGGGTAGTCAAATCCGTTCCTATGTACTCGATCAGTCTCGAGTAAAAGATTTACGTACGCAAATTGAGCGCACTGACCCAGGTTCCGTGCTGGATGGCGATATTGATGGATTCATTGAAGCCAATCTCAAAGCGGGATTGTAGGGAATAGAACAGTGAGCAACGAGGTCCAGTATGAGTGAAGAGCGAGATATTCTGGCGGCACGCAAAGCAAAAATGCAGAGCTGGCAAGCCGCTGCCGGTACCTATCCGAATGACTTTCGGCGCCAAGACTTGGCGTCGGACCTATTGGTCCGTCATGCGGAGGACGACAAAGCTGCCCTTGCTGAAGCTCAAGTAGCTACCGCAGTCGCTGGCCGTATTATGTTACGCCGGGTCATGGGTAAGGCCAGCTTTATAACCCTGCAGGACGTTTCCGGGCAAATTCAATGTTATCTGGCGAAGGATAATCTCAGCGAGGAGGCCTACGCTGGTTTTACTCAACATTGGGAGATGGGCGATATTGTTGGAGTGCGCGGCGTGCTGATGCGCACCAATAAGGGCGAACTTTCGGTGCAGGCGCAAGAGATCGTTTTGCTCAATAAGACACTGCAGCCGCTGCCTGAAAAATTTCATGGGCTGACCGATCAGGAAACCCGCTATCGGCAACGCTATGTTGATCTGATGACCAATGCAGATAGCCGCAAGGTGTTCCAGGCGCGGTCGCAGATTGTGCACAACATACGCCAGTACTTTGTCGATCATGATTATCTTGAAGTAGAAACACCAATGATGCACAGCATTCCCGGTGGGGCTACTGCGCGACCGTTTATTACTCATCACAATACTCTGGATATGCCGCTGTATTTGCGAGTCGCACCAGAGTTGTTCCTCAAGCGCCTGGTGGTTGGCGGGTTCGAGCGGGTATTTGAGATCAACCGTAATTTTCGCAATGAGGGACTTTCGACTCGGCATAACCCAGAGTTCACGATGCTGGAGTTCTATCAGGCCTATGCAGACTATGAAGATCTGATGAACTTGACGGACGAATTGCTGGCCATGTTGGCCACTAATGTGGTGGGCAGTGCCCAATTCGCCTATCAGGGGATCGAGCTGGATCTTAGTAAACCCGCATTACGGCTCAGTATGGAAGAATCATTGGTGCGATTTGGCGGTGTGTCTGAAGCGTCTGCCAGTAATGAATCGGACTTGCGTGATTTGTTGGATCGCGCGGGTGTGGGACTCAAGGACGAGTGGGGCTTGGGCAAGCTGCAAATGGAAGTGTTTGAAGCCCGGGTCGAAGCGCGACTAGAGCAGCCCACTTACATAACGGAATATCCGGCGGAGGTATCACCACTGGCGCGTCGTAACGACAAAAATCCGGCCATTACCGATCGTTTTGAGTTATTTATTGGTGGCCGCGAGTACGCTAATGGTTTTTCCGAACTCAACGATCCGATTGATCAGGCCGAACGGTTTAAGGCTCAAGCTGAGCTTAAGTCTGCGGGGGACCATGAGGCCATGCACTTTGATGACGACTACATCAAGGCGCTGGAATATGGCTTGCCTCCCACTGCCGGTGAGGGTGTCGGTATTGATCGTTTGGTGATGTTGCTGACCAATTCGCCCACCATACGTGATGTGTTACTGTTTCCCCTGATGCGAAAAGTTTAGCGGGGAATCTATGCGTACCGTGCAGTTGCAAGACTCTTGGCGGGCGTTGTTGGCAGATCAATTTGAGCAGCCGTACATGCAACAGTTGCGGGAGTTTTTGCTTGCCGAGAAGCGCGCGCGGCACCAGGTGTATCCGGCGGGTAAGGATATGTTTGCTGCGCTGAATCTCGTGCCTCTGGAGCAAACTAAGGTCGTTATTATCGGTCAGGATCCCTACCATGGCCCCGGCCAGGCCCATGGTTTGAGTTTTTCGGTGCCCCGTGGCGTGGCGTTGCCGCCGTCGTTGCGCAATATTTTTGCCGAAATAGAGAGTGACCTAGGTTGTGCGACACTGACGGCGGGCAGTGGTGACCTTTCGCTGTGGGCGCAGCAGGGCGTACTCTTGCTTAATGCAGTACTCAGCGTCAGAGCTCGAACTGCGGGCTCTCATCAAGGTCGTGGTTGGGAACAGTTCACTGATGTGTTGGTGCAACGTTTAGCAGCCCAGCGCTCGGGCCTGGTGTTTTTGCTGTGGGGCAGTTATGCACAGAAAAAAGCTTCGGTTGTAGACGGTTCGCGTCATTGCCTATTAAAAGCGCCTCATCCATCGCCGCTTTCGGCGCATCGCGGATTCCTAGGTTGTCGGCATTTTTCCCAAGCCAACCAATATCTGGAGTCGCAAGGACTCACACCCATAGACTGGACGCGCACAGGTTAGGAGAGAGTTATGCACGCAGCGGATACATCATTGGTCGTTGCCGAACTGCCAACTGCTAATGGCTGTGTATTAGGTACGCTTACGCTGAACGTTGAGTCGAGTCTTAACTCACTAACTTTAGAGATGATTCGAGCTATGACCGCAGCGCTCAGCGCTTGGCGTTCGCGAGACGATATAGCAGCAATTGTGCTGACCGGCCGAGGGCCGAAAGCCTTTTGTGCCGGCGGCGACATACAAGCGCTGTATCGCTCATGCGTAGCCAATCAGCAGGCGAGGTCTGAGGTAGATGACTACGCCCGATGTTTTTTTACCGAGGAATATCAGCTCAACCTGCTTATGCACCAATATCCGAAACCGCTTATGACTCTAGGTCATGGTGTGGTAATGGGTGGTGGCTTTGGCTTGCTGTCAGCCTCGGCTTTTCGAGTGCTCACCGAGCGTTCGCGGTTGGCGTTTCCTGAGATCACGATTGGTCTGTTTCCCGATGCCGGCGGCAGTTGGGTATTGAAGCAACTACCGCTGGCGGTAGCGGCGTTCCTTGGTCTTACAGGAAGTCAATTGAATGCCCGAGACGCATTAGAATTGGGTATTGGTTCTCATGTTATCGAGCACGAGACTCGTGATGAGCTAGTGCCGCAACTGGCTGAACTGCCCTGGAGCGCGGGTGCTAACGAAGCAAATATAGCGCGTTTGGGAAACTTCTTGGCAACGTTGCACAAACCGCCCTTGCAACTGCCCAGTGAGGTAGAAACTGTCCCTGAATGGTCAGTGCGATTGGATGACCTGGCGGCAACCGCTAGCGCGCTATTTGCCCTAGAGGGTCAGTCAGCTTGGATCGATCGTGGGTTGCAGAATTTACGCAAAGGCTGTCCTACTACCGCAGCAATTGTGCTTGAGCAGCTGCGTCGGGTGCAGCATATGACCTTGGCAGAAAGTTTCGCTATGGAACTCAGTATTGCGACGCGCTGCGCGCAATTACCGGATTTTCCGGAAGGGGTGCGGGCACTGTTGATCGACAAAGATGGGCAGCCGGACTGGCAGTACAAACAGCTGACCGAGGTGCCCAACGCACATGTGCTAAGTCACTTTAGTGCACTGTGAAGTGTCGTGGTTAGAGGCGAGTTACCCAGAGGCCTCGTTTTTCACCCAGCATTACAACTGCGCCCTTGCCATCGGCATTCTCATAAGTAGAGCCGACCTCTATCGCTGTAGCTTCGGCAGTAGCAAAGCTTGCAAGGCCACGTTTAACCGCGCCGCGGAAGCTTGCTCGCGCGACCACCTCCTGACCGAGGTAACACCCTTTGTCGAAGTCGATAGCGCCGTGTTCCTGCAAAGCGAGCATTTGCGGTAGGTGGTGCCCGCTGGTTCGATCTTCGATCAACACCTGGCGTCGCTCAATAAGCTGTTCGTTAATGCGCGACGACGCGTCCGGTAGCCCGGCAAGTTCTTGCTGTGGCTGGGTAGTGTCGCGAACCAAGTGCCAGTCCGGTATAAGATCTGTGGTGGTGTCGTCAGTGGATGTGGTGACATAAACGAAATCTTCACCACCTTCGAGCGTACACTTAGAGAACCGAAGGTACGGGTCTAAATAATCTCTAAACGTTTGGGTGATGGTTCGGTGCATAACGAGGCCAATAGCCTCGGGTAATTGCAGCGCCCAACCATTGGCAACTACGCGACCCTGCAAAGAGCAGGCGGCGAAGGGTGTACAGGTGAGTGCGGATATTCGTTCCGTATTACAGGTCACGTAACCTTGCAGGAAATCGTTCGCTGCAAAACCGGTGAGCTTGAGCATCCGTACATCTTGCCAATTGTTCAAAGGACGTTCTCGTACAAAGAAAGAGGAAATAGACTGCCTGATTGTCGGCAGTAATTGCAATAAGTTAGGGCGCAAAGGAAGTTATGGCAGTAACGGATTTGAAACATATTTATTGGCGTAGCCGCAGGGGCATGCTGGAACTCGAGCTGCAGTTGATTCCCTTTGCCAGAGATCACTACGTCAGTTTAAGCGCTGCAGAACAGCGCTGTTATGAGCAAATGCTGGATCTTGAAGATTGGCAGTTGTTCGACTGGGTGCAGGGTCGAGAGGTGCCTACTGATCCGCTGATAAAACAGGTAGTGGATAAGATTATCGCCACTCCGGCGGCGCCAGCCACCATCTCGTAGCGATGATGCAGCGCGGTGCCGATAGCGAGGAGCAAATTTCGGTACCGCTGCAGGTGGGCAGATTACGTTTTTGTGTAGCGCTGCTAGGGGTCGTTGTCCTTGAATGTGCTGGCGCAAAGTTATTAGGGATCACTGGCAGTGGGTTGTTCTTACCGCTGTGTCAGCGAATGGTCATGTCTGCACAGCTAGGCCGATTCAGCAGTATAAAGTTACCCACTACCGAGTCGGCCCACCTAGACGCGACTCGACTGCAGCAATTCTGGCAGATGCCCTGGGCTGTGTGCTTTTGTATTACCGGCGAGCGGCCGCAGTGGTTGTTCTACGACGAGGTGAGTCGCGAGGTCTTTGCCTGGTGCTGTCGCGAGGCGAACCTAGCATTACGTATACAACAAAGAGCGTAAAAAGCTAAAAGTGTGCAAACGGCTCGCGCTAGCTAATTGGCCGTGGTCGCTCCCATAACGTTTAGGTCATCAAGGCCGCCGGGGAACAAAATCGTATCCTGGGCATGGGCACTTTGTTGCGGGTGATCCAAGGTGAAGTGCAGGCCGCGACTTTCCCGACGCTGCAGGGCTGAACGTACGATAAGGTCAGCCACATGCAATAAATTACGCAGCTCAATCAGATCGCTGGTAATGGTGTAATTAGCATAATAATCAGCAACCTCTTGTTTCAGTAGGTCGATCCGATGTTGCGCCCGTTGCAACCGTTTGTCAGTGCGCACGATGCCGACAAAATCCCACATGAAGCGCCTCAGTTCATCCCAGTTATGCGCGATGATGACGCTTTCGTCTGAGTCGCGAACCCGGGATTCATCCCATTTAGGGATGTAGGGAACAGTCAGGGGGCGCTCAAGCTGGGTTTGAATTTTGCCAGCGGCGCGGCGTGCGAACACCAAGCATTCAAGCAGTGAATTACTGGCGAGGCGGTTGGCGCCATGCAAACCCGTGCAGCTGGCTTCGCCGATAACGTATAGATGCGCCAGATCAGAGCGGCCGTGTTGGTCCACCACTACGCCGCCACAGGAATAATGTGCGGCTGGGACTACTGGGATCGCGTCTTGGGTGATATTGATGCCAAGCGAGGCGCATTTCTCTGCAATATTCGGGAAGTGCGCATGAATGAATTCAGCGGAGCGGTGGGAAATATCCAGATATACGCAATCTGCGCCAATACGCTTCATTTCATGGTCGATCGCGCGCGCAACAATATCTCGGGGTGCCAGTTCCGCGCGTTCGTCGAAACGCTGCATAAAGCGTTCGCCGTTGGGTAGCCGCAGAATGCCGCCTTCGCCACGTACCGCCTCAGAGATTAGGAAAGAGCCAGCATGGGGGTGATAGAGGCAAGTGGGATGGAACTGGTTGAATTCCATATTCGCAACGCGACAACCCGCCCGCCATGCCATAGCAATGCCATCGCCGGTTGAGCCGTCTGGGTTGCTGGTATAGAGATAAACTTTGCTGGCACCACCGGTTGCTAGAATTACGAACTTCGACTGGAACACTTCGACCCGGCCGGTGTTGCGATTTAATACGTGGGCGCCAGCACAGCGATTCGGGTAGCGGCCTAGCTTTGACAGGTTAATAAGGTCGATGGCGATACGGTCGTTGAATAACTCAATATTTGGATGGTCGAGTGCTTTTTCGGTGAGGGTCTGAGTAATTGCCTTGCCGGTGGCGTCGGCGACGTGCACAACTCTGCGGTGCGAGTGGCCGCCCTCGCGAGTGAGATGCAGTGCGTTGTCTTCTGCATCAAAGTTAACCCCCCAACTCGATAACTGGGCGATTATGTCTGGAGCGTCGGCGACTGTGGTTTTTACTACTTCGGGATCGCATAAACCGGCACCGGCTTCTACCGTATCCGTGACGTGGGCCGCATAGCTGTCTTCGGGGTCCATTACCGCAGCTACGCCGCCCTGTGCCCAATGGGAAGAGCCGGTGGTAATGTCACCCTTGCTTAACACGGTAACTCTTGCAGCGTCAGCCAGCTGCAGCGCGGCCGCGAGGCCGGCTGCCCCTCCACCGATAATGAGAACGTCAGTTGCGAATCGTTGTGACATGATCTTGTCAGCTTGGCACGTTGCCCCCAGTATAACGACTTCCGAGGGGTCGGGGGAGAACTCGACCATGATCCATGGACAGTCCGAGAGTTGAGATGATTGAACGGCACATACTGCTGCAAGAAACCTCTGTAGGTCTAAGTTTCGTCTCGAATGAAGAGGCATGCTCGACCTGCCCTGGTATGTGTTTTAGCGCGAAGAATTCTGGTTCGCACGATGGGCCCGAAGGTACTCCAGCGACCTTAGCCATCAGTGGATCAACACTGAACAGCATCGTTTTACGCTTGTTTGCGGTCCCTTTGGCGGGCCTTGCGGCAGCAATCGCATTGTCGGATGTTGTAACCAATGCTTACCCTCTGTTACAGGTATTACCTGTGCAATTGAGTATATTGGCGCTATTCGTCGTGTTGTTGATGGGTTGGACTCGGGTTTTGCGCCGTCGATGGTCGGCCATTGACGACGGCTTGAAAGAACCAAGCAGTGGACCCACTATCTCGAGCAGACCGAAGGAAATTGCGCAGCCACGAATAATTGTGTCAGAACGCAATGACTGCGGGCTGACATAGGATCGCATAACGTTTTACGGCAGAGGGTTGGATGTTGTCGTTGCCAAAGAAACAACCTTCATTTCTTTGTGATCAATACTAATCGTTAATCGCAGCTGTTGGCGTGGAGATCTATTTGCCTAAAGGCATAGCAAGCTGCTTTAAAAAGGGATCAATTCAATGCTCAAAATGACCGCAAATCCGTTGTCACTGCGAACTGTATGCACCAGGGTTTTCTGCTACTCAGCTCTAGTGGTGTTGTGGGGATTATTAACATCGAGCGTACAGGCGGCAGCGTTGCCCGACTTTACTGAGTTGGTAAAGGACAACGAGGCAGCCGTAGTGAATATCAGTACGGTTGGTGAAGCGCCGAGCCGCATGAATCGAAGGGGGCCGCGTAACGATCAACTAGAGGAATTTTTCCGCCGCTTTGGACCGCCACAGCAACGCGAAAATCAGCCGCGCTTGCGTCCTCGTTCCCTTGGCAGCGGCTTTATCATCGAGTCCGATGGATACATCTTGACCAATAATCATGTGGTAGATGGGGCCGAGAAAATTATGGTGCGTTTGAGTAATCGCGAGGAATACGAAGCAGAATTAGTGGGTACAGACCCGCGCTCGGATTTAGCGTTATTAAAGGTATCGGCAGATAAAAGATTGCCAGCGTTGATCATGGGCGATTCAGACGAATTAGAAGTCGGCGAGTGGGTGCTGGCGATCGGTTCGCCCTTCGGTTTCGACTACTCGGTAACCGCTGGCATAGTCAGTGCAAAGGGCCGTAGCCTATCGAATCCACAAACGGGTAATTACGTGCCCTTCATCCAGACCGATGTTGCCATTAATCCGGGAAACTCTGGCGGGCCGTTATTTAATTTAGACGGTGAAGTGGTTGGCATTAACTCTCAGATTTACTCGAACTCAGGCGGCTTCATGGGGGTGAGTTTCGCGATTCCCATTGAAATGGCGATGGACGTTGTGAAGCAGCTCAAAGATAAGGGCCGAGTTTCGCGTGGCTGGCTAGGAGTGGAAATTCTCGAGGTCAGTCGTGATTTGGCTCTCAGCTACGGCTTGGAGCGGCCGCGGGGTGCGCTGGTGGCGCGAGTTATGGAAGGCAGCCCGGCTGCTGATGCGGGTTTGCAGGAGGAAGACATTATCGTCGAGTTCAATGGTCAGGACATCGAGCGCTCTGGCGAGTTGCCGCAATTCGTGGGGCGTGCACCGGTGGGCGAGCCTTCGCGTTTGACCGTTGTGCGTAGTGGCAAGAAGAAGAAATTATCGGTCACCATCGGCGAACTGCCCGATCAGGCTGGGTTGACCAGCGGACCGAAGCAATCCTCCCAGGACAACAAGATCGGTCTAACGGTTCGTGATCTGTCAGAACAGACCAAGGAGCAAATGGGTATTGATAGCGGAGTTGAAGTCATTGCTGCAAGAGGTGTAGCTGGCGACGCGGGATTGATGCCGCGCGACATTATTTTACGGATGCGCACCAAACCGGTAGTCGATTCCAAGGCGCTAGACGACATCATCGCGGACGTTAAGCCCGGGAGCATTGTGCCGGTGTTGGTACTGCGTCAGCAGCGCCGGATTTTTCTCACTCTTAAAGTCCCTGAAGACGACTAGGCCATGGTAGTGGCAGCACTCGCTGTGGTGACGTTACTCTGCGCAGTAGTGTGCTTCCGCTTGGCTAAGCGAAAGAACCGAAGTGTGCGGTTTTGGGTGGCAATGGGCGTACTTTTTGGGCCTCTGGCTCCAATCCTCCTGTGGCCATTGGAGCGCAACGGGGCTGACAATTTGGATTCTATAGTTTGAACAAAAGCGTACCGATTGGTTTTGCCTAATGTGTAAGTGCAAGTTGCTCAGTACTGCGCTTCATCGCCTGTCTCGGATGAGCTAAACTGCGCTCCCTTTTGTGCAGCGACCAGCCGTGTCTACAAATCAGCGCATCCGCAATTTCTCTATCATCGCCCATATCGACCATGGTAAGTCGACGCTGGCCGATCGTTTTATTCAAATGTGCGGTGGTTTGAGTGACCGAGAAATGGCGGAGCAAGTGTTGGATTCCATGGATCTTGAGCGTGAGCGAGGCATCACTATCAAGGCCCAGTGCGTCACATTAGAGTATCTCCACAGCGATGGCGAAAAGTATCAGCTGAACTTTATCGATACTCCGGGGCACGTGGACTTCAGCTATGAAGTGTCCCGGTCGCTGGCTGCCTGCGAAGGCGCATTGTTAGTAGTAGACGCAGCCCAGGGTGTGGAAGCTCAATCCGTGGCCAATTGTTATACCGCCATTGAGCAGGGTTTAGAGGTCATTCCCGTACTGAATAAGATTGATCTGCCTCAGGCAGAGCCCGAACGAGTAGCAGGCGAGATCGAAGACATTATTGGTCTAGACGTCACGGATATACATCAGGTGAGCGCCAAAACCGGTCTCGGGGTGGACGGGGTGCTGGGGCTTTTAGTGGATGCTGTGCCACCACCCGAGGGCGACGACCAAGCCGAGCTACAGGCGCTGATTATTGATTCTTGGTTTGATAATTATCTGGGTATTGTGTCGCTTGTTCGAGTAGTAGAAGGCCGGTTGAACAAGGGCGACAAGATTATTGTTAAATCCACCGGCAAGGCCCATTCCGTTGACCAGCTGGGCCGGTTCACGCCCAAGCGTATGCCAGATAAAAGTCTGGGTGCGGGTGAAGTCGGTTATGTGGTCGCTGGCATAAAAGAGATTACCGGTGCTCCTGTTGGCGATACTCTGGTGGCGGCAAAGTCACCAGATGTACCGCAGCTGCCTGGCTTCAGTAGGGTTAAGCCCCAGGTTTATGCTGGGTTGTTTCCAGTAACTTCTGACGATTTTGAATCTTTCCGCGAAGCGTTAGAAAAGCTGGTTCTAAACGACGCGTCGCTATTCTATGAGCCTGAATCTTCTGATGCGCTTGGCTTCGGCTTTCGTTGTGGCTTCCTTGGCATGTTGCATATGGAGATCGTGCAGGAGCGCCTGGAGCGAGAGTATGGTCTCGACCTCATTACTTCTGCGCCAACGGTGGTGTACGAAGTTGAGCTAAATGACGGTTCCATAAAGCAAGTGGATAATCCATCGCGACTCCCTACTAACTATCGTCAGATGCGTGAGCCGATTGCTGAGGTCAATATTCTTACGCCCCAAGACTATGTAGGCAGCATCATGTCATTGTGCGTTGAACGTCGGGGTGTGCAAAAGAATATGCATTTCTCTCAGGGACAGGTGTCTATGCACTGGGAGATGCCTATGAACGAGGTGGTGATGGACTTTTTTGACCGCCTGAAGTCTGTGAGCCGTGGTTTTGCTTCGCTGGATTACGCATTCTCGCGCTTCGAACCAGCTAATTTGGTGAAACTCGATATTTTGATAAACGGTGACCGCGTAGATGCCTTGGCGAGCATTGTGCATCGTAATCAAGCCCAGACTCGTGGGCGTAGCCTGGCAGAGAAGATGAAAGAACTGATACCCAGGCAGATGTTCGATGTTGCTTTGCAGGCGGCGATCGGCGGACAGGTGATTGCGCGGCAAACAGTGAAAGCGCTGCGCAAAAATGTCACCGCCAAATGTTATGGCGGCGATATTACGCGCAAGAAAAAGCTCTTGGAAAAACAAAAAGAGGGTAAAAAGCGCATGAAGCAGTTAGGTCAGGTCGAGATCCCGCAAGAGGCTTTTTTGGCAGCATTGAAAGTAGAACGCTAGTGGACATTGATCTGCCGTATATCCTGTTTTGGGCCGTTTTGGTCAGCGGCGCCATTATTGTCTGCCACAAGCTTTGGGCGCTTTTGGGGTCAGGGCGCGCCGGGTCTGAACAATCTGCAGAAGACGCTTCGGTGCCTGCAGTGGTGGAATTCGCGCAGTCATTTTTCCCGGTGCTATTGCTGGTGTTCGTGCTGCGTGGCTTCGTTGCTGAGCCTTATCAAATTCCATCTGAATCCATGGTTCCAACGCTGCAGGTTGGCGATTTTATCTTAGTCAATAAATATGCTTATGGATTGCGATTCCCGGTGCTGGGAGGAAAAATTTTGGATGTCGATGATCCCGAGCGCGGCGACGTTATGGTATTTGTCCCGCCCCACGATCCGCGCTACTTCATTAAGCGGGTGATGGGTATCCCCGGGGATCGTGTGCGCTATGTCAATAAGACTTTGTTCGTAAACGGCAAACGTCTGCAGTACGAATTCGTTCGAGAATTTACTGATCCAGGGTTACGTCTGCAGGTTCAAGAATACACAGAAGAAATTAATGGTAAGCGCTATCCGATCTATAAATCAGCAGGTTATGAGCGGGCTCAGGAGTGGACAATTGGTCCAGGTCAGTACCTGATGATCGGGGATAATCGTGATCGCTCCGCGGACTCGCGGACCTGGGGGCTCGCCTCGGCGGATAATATCGTGGGCAAGGCCGTAGCGATTTGGGCTAATAAGCCTCCCGGCTGGCACTGGCCAAGTTTTCAGCGCAATCGCTGGTTATCTGAGGCGCCGGACTAAGGGCGGTTATGGCTAAGTCCTCAAGGCAGTCCGACTTAGGGCCATTGCAGCAGCGGTTGGGTTATCAGTTCCACAACCCTCAGCTCTTGCTACAGGCTCTAACGCATAAAAGTTATGCCAAGGAAAATAATGAACGCCTGGAATTTGTTGGCGATGCGGTACTGGGCTATCTCGTGGGCAGCATGCTGTATCGCAAGTATCCGCAAGTGCAAGAAGATGCTTTGTCGCTGATGCGGGCCGAACTGGTGCGCGGCCAGACTCTGGCAATACTCGCCAGAGAGCTTGATCTGGCGCCCTTGCTGCGTTTGGGCAGCGGCGAGTTGAAGAGTGGTGGGCGCCAGCGTGATTCGATTTTAGCTAACGCTGTTGAGGCGGTCATTGGTGCGACCCATGAAGATGGTGGTATTCAGCCCTGTGTTGGCCTAGTGGACATGCTCTACGCAGAGCGGATTGAAAATTTGGATGCGGAGTCGCTAAAAGACGCGAAAACTCAGCTGCAGGAATTATTGCAGGGTCAAGGTCTAGAGCTGCCAGTATATGAAATTCAAGACATTACCGGGGCGGATCATCAGCGTCAGTATTGCGTAAGCTGCTCGGTGGCGGCGCTTAATAAATCAGCATCTGCCTCTGCAAGCTCACGCCGTGGTGCAGAGAAAGCAGCAGCGCAATTGGTGCTTGCACAGGTGCGTAGCGAAGGTGCCGACCATGAATGAAAGTACTCAGTCGCGGTGTGGCTATGTTGCGCTAATCGGTCGGCCGAATGTGGGCAAGTCCACACTGCTTAACCATGTGCTAGGGCAGAAGATAAGTATCACCTCGCGCAAGCCTCAAACCACACGTCGCAATCTAATTGGGGTTGATACTGAGGGTGTACATCAGGCGATTTTTGTCGATACGCCGGGGATACACCAAAATACTGAGCGAGCACTCAATCGATATATGGTAAACCACGCTACATCGACCCTCAGCGGAGTGGATGTGTTGGTGTTGTTATTAGAAGGCGGCAAAATCGTAGATGAAGATGAACATATCTTAAAACTACTGCAGGGCGCTCAAGTACCGTGTTTTGCGGTGTTGTCGAAAATCGACTTGATCAGAGATAAAACCGCACTGCTACCGCAGATTCAGCAACTTGATGGGACTAAATTATTTCAGCAGATATTGCCGCTTAGCGCGCTCAAACAAGAGGGCTTAGAGGCATTTCGCGAGCAGATTTTTGCGTCCTTACCGCAAGCGCAGCACTTGTTCGCCGACGATGAAGTAACGGATAAACCCGAGCGTTTCTTGGTCGCGGAAATTGTGCGGGAAAAACTCATGCGGCAACTTGGTGACGAAAT
The DNA here is from genome assembly GCA_913050035.1 of uncultured Gammaproteobacteria bacterium. Lineage (GTDB taxonomy): Bacteria > Pseudomonadota > Gammaproteobacteria > Pseudomonadales > Azotimanducaceae > UBA4421. The sequence goes on from CAJXAC010000005.1 coordinate 37,862, forward strand.
TCCCCATGCAGCTACCGTGGTAATCGAGTCGTTCAAGGTAGAAGAGAACATTATCAGAATTCATGCTGATATCTACGTGGAGCGCGAGGGTCAAAAGCGCATTGTTATTGGCAAACAAGGTGCACGGTTAAAATTGATCGGCACCGAGGCACGCAAAGATATAGAGGGCATGCTCGAACAAAAGGTGATGTTGCACTTGTGGGTCAAGGTTCGAAAAGGTTGGACTAATAGCGCTGGGGACATGCGGCGCTTGGGTTATGATTAAAGCCTAGGTCGCTTGCGTACTGATGATGCAACAACAATCGGCCTTGGTTTTACACGTTCGACCGTACCGGGAGACCAGTGCGATCGTGCAATTTATGACCAAGGATCAGGGCAGAATTACTGGTGTGGCGCGCGGTGTTCGAGCTACGCGCAAACGTATCAATCCGATGCAGCCCTTTAGTTTGGGCACGCTCAGCTACTTTGGCCGCAATAACCTCGTAAACGTTAGTAAATTTGACGTTGCCCATGGATTTGATTTGCGGGGTGACGCGCTATTCAGTGGTTTTTATGTATTGGAGCTACTTAGCCGGTTGGTTGCCGAGCGGCAAAAAGAACCGGAAATTTTTGCAGGTGCGGTGAGCGTACTTACCGCCATGGAAGCGGGTCACGAATTGCAGGCCGCGTTACGTTGTTTTGAGTTAGATTTGCTCGGGCAACTTGGGTACGAAGTAGTACTTGATCAAGATGCCGATGCTGGTGCGCCGATAAACCCGGACGCCTACTATCGCTATCAAGCGCAAATCGGTTTTGCTCCTGTAGTGGACGGCGCAGACATAGCGGCCGATCCAGCGGTGATTCAGGGGCAGCGGTTGCAATGTATTCAGCGGCGAGACTTTACCGAGCCCCAGACCCGGCGCGCGGCGAAATATATAACGCGCCAAGCGCTGCAGGAGATATTAGGCGACAAACCATTGATCAGTCGCAAAATGTTGGGGTCTCGCTGACCCTGGCGGTAAGTAAATGAAGAAACGGATCTATTGGCGAACGTGGCAAAAAAAATACCTGTAGAGCAAGAAGTAGAAATTGCGGCGCTATCTGAGGAGGGCTTGGGTGCCGCGACCCTCAATGAGCGTCCGCTGTGGGTGCGCAATGCGCTACCGGGCGAGCGGGTGCAGGCACGCATTCTGAAGCGACGCGGCGGTCAGCGTTTTGCTGATGGTCAGCCTCTGGCTGATCTTAATCCCAATCGGGTTGCATCAGCCTGTGCATACTTCCCGCGATGCGCCGGCTGTAGCTTGCATCACCTAGCGTACAGTGAGCAATTGCAGCTGAAGCAAGCTCATCTAGCTCGGGAGTTGCAGCGAGTCGACGTCGCTGCCGATGGCTGGCGTGAACCTACTGGGCTCACCCGTTTGGGATATCGTCGCAAAGCTCGACTTGGCGTGCGCGTTGTTGGCGAGCAGGTGCTGGTTGGTTTTCGTGAATCGTTTAGTAATCGGGTAGCGCGACTAGACGCTTGTATGACTCTGACCCCGAAGTTGTCCGCATTATTGCAACCATTGAAAGAACTTATAGCGAATCTCAGCCAACCGCGAACCATTGCGCAAATTGAAATGGCCGAAGGCGACAGTGAATGCGCAATTTTGGTTCGCCATCTCGATGTTTTGACCGATTCAGACCTAGAGCAGTGGCAGCAGTTGGCAGCAGTCTTCGATGTGCAGGTCATTTTGCAGCCCGCTGGTTATGACAGTTTGCAGCCTTTACCGGGTCAGGGTTCGGTCCGACCGTTATCCTATGGCATCGCCGAACACGGGCTCAGTCTGCAGTTTTATGCGCATCAATTTACCCAAGTAAACACAGTTATGAATCGAGAATTGATTCGAGCAGCAACAGGTTATTTGGGCGATGTGCGCGATCGACTGGTAGCAGATTTATTTTGTGGCATCGGTAATTTCAGCTTGCCCGTGGCACGCCAGGGTGCCCATGTTGTCGGTTTAGAAGCTAGTGCTGAGGCGATCGCCATGGCGCAGGTGAATGCACGCCGCAATGGGCTGACTGAACGCTGTAATTTTGCAGTCGCTGATTTATACCAAGCCGGGGCCTCGAATGATGCTATTAGCGTTGGCGGCCAGGCAGCGCGCTCTGGCCGCTATCCGGAAGCTTTGATTATTGACCCACCCAGAAGCGGTGCCGGAATCAATCTTGAAGGCTGGGTGGGAAATAGTTCGTTACGGCAGATTGTCTATGTATCTTGCAATCCACGCAGTTTTGCGGATGATGCGCTGCGCCTAAAACATGCAGGTTTCCGTCTGCGTGAAGTGGGTATTTACGACATGTTTCCACAAACGGCTCATGTGGAAACAATAGGGCACTTTGTGCGTGATCAGTGAGGACCGAGTGATAACGAATAGGACAAACGGCTGTGGTTAACGTTCGTCAGGTAGTACCTACAACAGCCGACGGCACGTTGGATTGGGCTGCATGGGTGGCTCGCGTTGCGGCCGAGTACCCGCAGTTGGCTGCGCAACCGCTGATGGACTGTTGTGCATGGATTCAGCAACAGCACTCTGATCAACTCGCTGTGTCATTAGAGCTAGGAGAATTGGTAGCAGAGCTGCGTCTGGATACTGCCTCGGTGCTGGCCGCATTGACGTATCGATTGGTGCGCACGGAGCGCGTTAGCAAAGCAGATTTGCTGACTCAAATAGGCGCTGAAGCAACTGATCTGGTTTTCAGTGTTGCGGCTATGGCGACAACCAGTCTGCTGGAAATGTCGGATTCGCCGATGCTCGCGAAAGAACAGCAGAGTCAGGTGGAAAACGTCAAGCGCATGCTCGCATCCATGATTGATGACGCGCGGGTTGCAGCAATAAAGCTTGCAGAGCGAGTGTTAGCCCTGCGGCAGGCCAAGGACTATGAGCCCCAGCGGCGGCAGCGGATCGCACAGGAAGCTGGATCGATCTTTTCGCCGCTGGCAAATCGGCTGGGTATCTGGCAACTGAAGTGGGAGCTCGAGGATCTGTCGCTGCGTTATCTACGCGAGGACATATACCTAGGTATCGCCAAGCAGCTGAGTCAGAAACGGCAGCAACGAGAACAGCAAGTTGCAGCGATGACCGAGCACGTAGTCGCGTTGCTTGGTGATCAAGGTGTCAGCGCAGAGGTAGAGGGTCGTGCGAAGAATATATTTAGCATCTGGCGCAAGATGCAGGCGAAGAATATCCCAATAGAAGAAGTCTACGATGTGCGCGCTGTGCGCATCATTGTTGATTCGCTCGCGGATTGTTATGCAGCCCTAGGTGTTATTCATACCACATGGCAGCACCTGCCGGGCGAATTCGACGACTACATTGCCATGCCAAAGGAAAATGGCTATCAGAGTATTCATACAGCCGTAACCGCGGATGATGGCCACACCTTGGAAGTACAAATACGTACGCGCCAAATGCATGAAGATGCCGAGCTGGGTGTGTGTGCACACTGGGCATATAAATCTGGACAGCAGCAGGCTGCGGATGAAGATGAGAGCTTTGCTGCAAAAATGGATTGGTTGCGTCAGGTCATTGAGTGGCATGATGAGTTGGGGGGTGCCGCAAATCTAAATGCTTTGCTGTATCAGCAGACCAACCAGCAACGGGTTTTTATCACGACACCCAAGGGCCACGTGCTTGATCTAGCTAGTGGCGCAACGGTTTTAGACTTTGCATATCGGGTGCACACAGATCTCGGTGAACAATGCGTTGGCGGCGTTATCAACGGGGTTCAGGTACCCGTGCAAATGCGCCTGCAGACCGGGCAGCAGCTCGAGGTGTTGGTAGATGCACAACAGCAACCTAAGCGCCAATGGCTAGAGCCCTCGTTAAAGATTTTGTATACCCATCGTGCACGGGCCAAAGTAGCTGGCTATTTTCGCGCGCGCGATACTGCTTACCTAGTTCTGTCGGGCCGAGCGCTGTTAATTGATTTCAAACGAAAGCTGGGCTTACCGCATAGTGATGCTGATTTTATAAAGAGCTGCATTAGTCACTCTAGTCATTCTGAAGAGACGTCGTTTTTCTGTGCCGTTGCGACTGGGGAGCTCAGCTATATCGAATTGCTAACGCGGTTACTAGAGTCTCAGGCCTCATCAATCTCGGGAGTACCACAACCGGGCTTACCTGGGATAGAAACCCCTGAATTTACCAAGGCTGCGACTCTGCAGGTGGTGGCTATGAATCGAGCTGGACTGTTGAATGACATCACGCAATTACTTGCCGCTTGGAAGGTGTCGCTAATGGGGGCCTCTGCCAGGGTGAGTAATTCCTCTGGGCAAGCTATCATCGCGTTGGAGGCAGAGCTGCACGATAATCGACAACTGTTACAGGTCATGAGCCTGATCATGCTGCTGAAAGATGTGGAAGACGTGACTCGTTTGGCGGCGGACGCGTCATAGCTCAAGAAAAAAGAGAAATTATTCTGTATCGGCCCGAGAAACATGGGTTGATCAGAGATATATGGGAAGATTGGAGAGCAACGAATGAAAATTATTCTTCTGGGACCCCCGGGTGCTGGTAAAGGGACCCAGGCGCAATTTATTCAGGAACGTTTGAATATCCCGCAGATTTCCACTGGGGATATGTTGCGGGCTGCAGTAAGTTCCGGCAGTGAATTGGGTCAACGAGTCAAAGCTGTGATGGATTCCGGTGCGCTGGTGTCTGATGACATTATCATTGAACTCGTTAAAGAGCGCATTGCCCAGCCGGATTGTGCCGCTGGCTTTTTATTCGATGGTTTCCCGCGAACAATACCTCAGGCTGAAGCAATGCGAGAAGCCGGCGTACCTATAGACGCGGTGTTAGAAATTCAGGTCAAAGATGAAGAACTGGTAGCCCGTATTACCGGCCGTCGCGTGCATCCTGGCTCTGGGCGCGTATACCACGTAATTTATAATCCGCCGCAACAGGAAGGCGTCGACGATGTCACCGGTGAGCCGCTGCAGCAACGACCGGACGACACAGAAGCTACCGTGCGGGAACGTTTGTCTGTATATGCAGAGCAGACACAGCCGCTTATCGCCTACTATCGAGGTCAGGATGGAATTCGCTATGTTGAGATTGATGGTTTGGGTGAGGTGTCTGCGATCCAAGATGCGATCGCCCAAAGCCTAGCGGATTAGCATTGCCACGAGCTTGGCGCTGATATTAGTGCAGTAATCGCCCTTGCAAATTAATGCAATAGATTAGTCAGCGGCAGAATTAGCACCGGGTCGCCAATCTGCATATCGCCCTGAGTCTTGTCGATTTCAATTAAACAATTGGCATGACGAAAGCTGCTCAGACGATTCGACCCTTGCTCTCCGGTGTGGGTTACCGTGTAACCATTGTCGTCAAACTCAAATTGGCCGCGCTGATACTCGGTGCGCCCTGTTGTATGAGTTATAGAGCTTTTCAGTATCGCTGGGATTTTCATTGGGGTGGACATGGTTGTACCGGCAAGATGAGCGATTGCGGGTTTCGCTACGAGTAATGCGGTAATAATGGTGGAAATTGGATTGCCGGGCAGGCCGAAGATCCAGCGCTTGCGAATCTGGCCAAAGGCCAATGGTTTACCCGGTTTAAGATTGAGGCGCCAAAAGGCGAGTTCGCCATGCTGGCGAATACGCTCAACAATATAGTCAGCGTCTCCTACCGACACGCCGCCGCTGGTAATCAGTACGTCGCATGCATCGGTGGCGCGCCCTAGCGCGTCATCGATCTTGTTGGGATCATCTGGCAGGCAGCCAAGGTCAATGCAATGGATGGGTAGGTCATCAAGAAGTTTAGCCAAGGTGAGGCGGTTGGAATCGTATATTTGACCGTAAGCCAATTCCTCTACCGGCGTCCCAGGGTCGCGTAACTCATCACCGCTAGAAAAGATGCCAACCCGAACTCGTGGAAATACCTGCAGCGTGCTGATGCCTGCTGCTGCGAACTGGCCGAGCATAAAGGGCGTGATGCGCTCACCGGGTTCCGCTAGGCGCTGTCCTTGGTCGACATCGTTACCGATATCGCGGATGTGATTCTCTTGTGTGGTGTGTGGCACAAAGGTGACATGGTCGCCCAACTGTTCTGCAACATTTTCCTGCACTATGACTAAGTCAGCGTCTTTAGGCACCGCTGCGCCGGTAAATATGCGTACACAGTGTCCCGCTGGGATATGGTCAGGATATGGATGCCCAGCGAAACTGGTACCAACTTCGCGCAGTGTATAAGTGCTATCGGCGTTGACGTCTGCGCTGCGTACGGCGTAGCCGTCCATGGCTGACGCAACGAAGGGAGGCAACGGCAGTGCAGCGTCAATGGGCTGCGCCAGCACACGGCCAAGCGCCGCTTCGAGGACGCAAGTTTCTTGCTCACAAGGCGAAGGTAATTGCTGCCGAATAGCGGTCAGCGCTTCCTCCAGATCTAATGCTTGGCTATGCTGGGCCAATGACGATTACTCTTTGTATTGATACTTCTACATCCCATTGTAGCGTGGCGCTGGCGATTGGCGATGACGTTTTTGCTGATACCCAGCGGTTAGAGCGTCGACACAATCAAGAAATTATTCCCATGCTGGATGGCCTATATCAGAGTGCCGGCCTGGCTGTTCGCGACACTGAATTGGTGAGTTTTAGTGCCGGTCCCGGAGGCTTCACTGGGGTCCGTATTGCCGCTTCGGTAGCACAGGGCGTTGCTATGGCCTGTGGCTGCCCTGTGGTACCCCAGCGATGCTCGGATATTTTGGTGCGTTCATGGGCGCAGTGTCCGCCCACTTTAGAACTGGTGATCTCTGTTGTGCCGAGTCGCGCTCAGTCGTTTTATGTATCCGCACATTCCGGTGGTGCCGGGATGTGGTCACAGCAGTATACGGACCAACTTTGTGATGCAGCGCCCGAGTGGTTGCGGGATATTGCGGCATCCGCTGATCTGCAGCCAACAGCGGTTGCAATAATCGGCGCTATGCCAGTTTGGTTGCCGGATGAACTCAAGGCATGCAGTCGCGGCGAGGTAATTCCCGATGCCCGGGCAATGATCAGTACAGCGCGCTCGACCCATGAAGAAGGGCGCAGCGTCAGTGCTGAATTCGCTCTGCCGATCTATATTCAGGGCGATTCCCCTTGGCGTAAGCGCCAGAGCGGCGCAACCTCGTAGCGATAATTTTGGTCCCACTGTTTTATTTGCCCCAGCAAGGTGAGCGCGCTCAGAAGCTTATGCCTTGGTGTCAGACGATAGAAGTCGATCTCTCTGGGTTGGCTGAAGTGCTGATGTCACCGCGTACTGAGGCGGCTTTAGTGTTAGACGAACTGGGTTTGGGGTTGTTGATGCCGGGTCATCAAAACCCTTATCGACTGCCGCAGCAGAGCATTCAAAGACGATCTAAGGCCGGACATTTGACCGAGTTGAGTAAGGCCTGTGGTGTGCCCCAGGGCCAGCGGCGGATTCTTGATGCGTGCGCTGGATTCGGTGCTGACGGCATGACCCTTGCTGCCCAAGGCTGCACAGTCACAATGGTGGAACGCAACACGCTGGTCTGGTTGCTGCTACGTGAGCATGACCAAGCCTTTGGCCGTGTCACCGTTGAACATGGAGACTGCATGGATTTTATGAGCGGCGCTCAGGACTGGGATGTAGTTTACTTGGATCCCATGTTCCCGCCGCGACGAAAAACCGCTTTGCCAAATCTGGGCTTGCAGCATTTAAGAGAGTTGAGCGCCCAGAATGGGTCAGATAGTGGTGACAATCTGCAACAGCAGATTGCATTAGCGCGCAGCTGTGCGGCCGCCCGAGTGGTGGTTAAACGGCGCTTAAAAGATCCCAAGGACGCTTTGTCGGCTTTTCAAATTAAGGGTAAGAGCATCCGCTTTGATGTTTACCTGCCAGTGTGAACGCAAAACTTACTCAAATGGCTACCCATTCAGTAGCGGTGTCAGCGCAAATCTAATTTTATCGTCAATGACTGCACGGGCGTTATGTAAGGTCTCTGCAATTGTCGAATTGGTCACAAGTAATTGCGCGTCATCTGTTTGTAGATGCTGATTTGCCAACAGCGCATCAATGAATCGATCGAACAGCCCTTGATCAAAGAACTCTGGTGCATTGATCCCGTGCAGTCGCGCCATTTGCTGCGCCGCAAGCTGGCTGCGTTGGCACAAACTCTCACGGGTGTATTGTCCATGGTGCGCAAGGCTAAGCACGATGTACATGCGCTCCAGAGTTTCATTAACCAATTTGGACAATTGCAACAGCGGTAAGCGTTGCTCGCTGTGCTGTGCCGCGGGCAAGATCGTATCGGCTTCTCTGCGTACTAGGCCTAATCGGCTCATAGAGGTTAACGTCGCCTCAGTGTTGGCGGTCTGGTGAGTACTCAGCTCTTCGGCTATGTAGGGATAAATGACATCAATGCCGGACTTTAGGCGTTCCAGAGATATGCCCCGTCTGCGATTAACAATCAGACAGGCGATCAGTGAGGGCAGTGCCAGCAGGTGCATTATGTTGTTGCGATACCACGTTAACATGACCGCGTTCACCGGCTGCAATGACAAAACGTCGCCGAATGGCTGGGTTTCTCGATGTAGCCATCCGAGGTTTTCTGCCGACTGAATTAATTGGGTAGGACTAACACTGGGATCGGTGAGAAGTTGATCATCGCCAAGATCGCGAATTAACTGCTGATGGTGCTGCAGCTGTACCAACAGTTGCTGTTCTGGCATAGCTTGTTTGTCAGCAGTGAGAATTGCGCTGGCAACTAGGTTGATCGGGTTGGCGCTGGCCTCGCGGTTAATAGCCTGCATTAGGTCGTTACCTAAACGTGGCAACAGTTGCGCATCGTCCGAGTCGCTATCTTGGTATTGCTCGAGCCACTCGTCGAGTTTTATCGGTGTGCCGAAGTTAACGTGTAGTTCGCCGAAGTTTTTGCGGATCAGTTTGAGGCTGCGCAGGATGTCCAGCGGGCTCTCGCGCTTCTTATCCGCGCCTCGCAGCTCTGATAGGTAGCTACTGCCCTCAAGGACGATCTCATAACCGAAATAAACTGGCACAAAGGCCAATGGCTTGGGTAGGCCGCGTTGTTGACTGTCAACGCACATTTTAAGCAAGCCGAATTTTGCCGGTAGCAAACGCCCAGTGCGCGATCGCCCACCTTCAGGGAAAAATTCCAAGCAGTGACCGCGGCGGGCTAACTGATACACGTACTCGGCAAATACGCTGGCGTAGAGAGGGTCTTCGCGAAAACTCCGACGCATAAAAAACGCCCCGCCCCCGCGCAGAAAGCGCCCCACCAGTGGCATATTTAAATTGTCGCCGGCGGCGATGTGAGGAATCATCAAACCCTGTAGATACAGGGTGTAGCTGAGCACCAAGTAGTCCACATGACTCCGATGGGAGGGTACATAGACAAGGGTGTGGGTATCGCTGCTTTGCGCCAGCGTCGCTACGTCCCCAACATTAACACCACTGTATAGACGGTTCCAAAACCAGGTGAGCAAGGACAAGAACACACGAATTTTGCCATGGGACATATTCGCTGCAATAGATTTTGCATGGCGTCGCGCCAGGCGCTCAAGTTTCTGTGTTGATTGCCCGGTAAGCTCCAGTTCGCGCATGGTTGTGCGTACCTGATCGCTGACGACAAGAGTCTCGATGAGCGCGTTGCGGTGGGTGAACTCCGGACCCAGAGTAGCTTCGCGCTGCTGGCGGTGCTTGACCCGTAAATAGCGTGCCGTGCGTCGGATCGCTATATCGCGCCCCTTGGACAGATTGGTGATCTCTGCCAAAGCAATGGGGTCACCGCAGCGTACATGGATATCATGCCGATTGATGAGTAGAGAGACGGTGCGTTTGAAGCGTCCGGAAAGTTCGCCGCTCTCGCTGGTCAGTGCATGCAGCCAACTGCCCTTGGGTGCTAAGGAGCGGCCCCAAAATACGGTAAACGGCACGATTACGATATTGCGTTTTACTGAGTCTGGAGCATCAACAAGGCTGAGCATTCGCTCTGAGTAGGTTTGCATGGTCATTCGACCGGCCACCGGCCGTCGTAATGCAAAGGTGCGTCGGGTTAATCTCCAGTCGCCGAGTTCCAATGGGCTTAAAGGTGACGGGTAGTCGCTGCCACGGATTGCGTGATCGAGAATGAACAGGTCCGAGAGCACCCGTTGCGACTGTACGTAAACGACTTCGCTATCTGGGTCCAAATCTAACTGGCCACTTAAGGAGGGTTGGGTTAGCCAACGAATCACCCGATAATATAAGCCGAAGAGCACTCTCATAATGGTGTCAATCGTTGCGGCAGAGCGCTCGTGTTATTCCGGCCTTTGACCGCTGTACAGGCCATCTAAATCGTTAACCGATGCAGGTTGGGTATTTTTGGGCTGATCCAATTCCCAGATTTGCTGATACCGATCGAGGCTTAGTTGGGTAGAATTTTCGGTACTTTGTAGGATCGTTGGCCGCAAAAACACCAATAAGTTGGTTTTCGTCCGGTCTTTGGTAGTTGATCGGAAGAGGGCGCCCAGTAGTGGGATCTTGCCCAAAACGGGTACCCGTACATTGGTGCTGTTGATATCGTCTTGGATTAGACCACCCAGTACGATGGTTTGGCCGTCGGCCGCGAGTACGGTGGTTTCAATCGTACGCTTTGAGGTCACGACATCCGCAAAAGCGGAGCCGCCCACTGGCGTGTTAATCACGTTAGTGATTTTTTGCAAAATCTCCATCCGTACGTCGTTGTTCTCGAAGACATGGGGTGTGACCACCAACTCGATCCCCACATCTTGTCGATTTACTGTTGTGAATGGATTGCTGGTGCCGTCACCGGTTGTTGAGAACGAACCGGTACGAAAGGGCACTTCACGGCCCACCAGGATTTTTGCTTCTTGGTTGTCCAGAGTCAGAATGCTGGGTGTTGAGAGTAGGTTAGCATCAGAATTGTTCGCCAGAGCGTTGACGACCGCGCCGAATGATACGCCCTCGGTATCTATTTTCGCACCGGCTAAGGTCGGTGAGGTAATCGATGACAGGCCGTTGATTACCGAGATTTCGCTGTTGTCGGCGCTGATCGTGCCAGCCAGAAGGGTGCTGATCACGCCGTTTAAGCTGGTGCTGACCAGTGGCACACTGTCGCCGCCTTCATCGCCTGCGGCCATTTCCACGCCCAGAGAACTGCCTTCATCAATGGCCACTTCGACAATGGCAGCCTCGATCATTACCTGAGCACGGGGCGTATCAAGTTTCTCCAACAGCGTCAGGATCTCGCTCATGGTGCCGGGATCCGCTTTCACTACAATTGCGTTGAGGGTTGTGTCAGCGGCAATGGTGACGTCTTGATTGGCCTCTTTACCTGCCTTAGAGGACTGCCCGACAACGCTGGTTAATATTTTACTTATGTTTTCGGCATCAGCATGACTGAGCAGAACCACTTGGGTAGAGTCGGTCGTGGTGGCAGGTCGATCTAGTTTGTCGATGATCTTCATCACCTCGGCAATGGGCCTAGGTTTGCCGCGCAGTACTAGGGAGTTGTTGCGCTCATTGGCGATTACCTGGACCTTGGTCGGGCCCTTGGCGGCACTGCCGATTTGATCGGGCGCGACTTTCTCCAAAATTGCTGCGACGTTGCCTACCCAAGCCTCCTGTAATGGCACCATGACCACTTCATCCTCGTCGGCCACATCGATCTCGCGGATAAGCTTTTTCAGACGCAAAATATTGTCAGCATGGTCAGAGATGATTACGACATTGGGATTGGTAACGCTACCAATGTGGCCGTACTGCGGGATCAGCGGCCGTAACAGTTTCAGCAGCTCATCTGACGCGGTGTTTTGCACCGCGATCACCTCGGTCATTAGCTCTTCTGGGGCCGCAGCTTCTGGCCGACCCAATACCCCCGGTGTCTGCTTGCCCGTGGCACTCTGCTGAATTCTAATCACATCACCGGAAGGCACGGCAGTGTAATTTTGCAGTCGCAGTACACTGAGAAACAACGCGTAAACGCCGTCCTTGCCTAAGGGCGTGTCCGAGATCACGGTGACCTGGCCCTTTAGCTTTGGATCAACGATAAACGTCTTACCGGTAATCCTTGCGACCTGAGCGACAAATTCCTGAATATTTGCGCCCTTGGTAGCCATTTGCCAGGTTTCTTGGCCCGCGTCTTCCGCCATCGGGAGTTGCGTTGGCCAAACAGCCATGCTCAAAAGTAATAGGGTCGTTAACGCGGTGCGATGGTGCATTAGAGGAATACTCACGAATTATCTGGTTGTTGGAAGTGAAGCGGTAATGACGAATCGCTGATTATTGCGCATCACCTCTAGTCGGGCTCTGCCACTGGCCATAAGTTCAGCGAGCAAGGTTTTATTGTTATTAACATTACTCATCGGCGTGCCGTTGATAGAGAAGATGATGTCGCCAGCCTTAAGACCCGCGGTTTGCAAATAGGGAGAGTTGGCAACCCCGCCGACTTTAAAGCCGCCATCAGTGTGTGCAGTAAGCCCTAGCTGCTCTATGGCTGCTCCTGGGTCCGCCAAAAGTTGCTGGGTTACTGATGCCAACTCATCGGCAACCTTGGTCTGTGCCGGTAAACCCCGCTCGACGACCGGCTCTGCTGATGACTCGCTACTCGTCTGGTTATCGCGGCCTGATACTGGGGGAGTGTTGGCAAGGGCGGTCGCCGGAGATTTGCTACGGGCTTTGTAAGTGCCTGCTGGAAAGGCCAGTGACTCGAGTTTACCAGCGCGCCGTAACAACACTTGCTGTGAGTATACCTCCGCGAGTACGGCATTGCCGGGCACGCTCTCGCCGACGGTATATAACAGCGCACGTTGACCTTTTTGCCCGATAATTGCTGCCGACAGGGCGTTTTCCGACGCCGCAAAAACGGCTTTAAGTTCCAGTGGCAATCGGGTTGCCTGGGCATTGGCAACGCTTTGTGGCACAGCGCGATCTTCGCGCGTCGGCTTGCCGAAAAGGTGCAGGTTTACCAATGCGTTTATATCGACAGCCATAGATTGGTTCGAGGCTTGGGTAGGGGCGCCGCCTCGGATTGCACTAGTAACTGGCGCTTCTGGAAGGTAGAGCAGATTTCGAGCTGTGTTTAGGACAGTCGCAACGATGCCAAGGATCAAAATCCAGCGTGCGGGTGCTGCAAGTTTTACTGCGTATTCACGTATCGGCATGACTTTTTCTTAACATTGATTCCGCGACTTTCGACTCAGGGCGAATACAGTGCATTGTCCGAGTTTCACCGCATAATACCACCGAAAACACGCAGTTAGAGTGTCGCCTGCGCGCTATAGAACTTGCCGTTCAATCTCCATAACGATTTCATCAGCGGCTTGATTGCCGGGCCATGGTTGGGCGACTAGATCAAAAAATCGCCGGCGCAGGCGTATATGTACCCAACCGTTGTTACGCAGCGTTAAATCCAGGTATTCGGTTTTGCTTGATTGCGGAGTAATCGTCGCCGTAGCACCACCTTTGGTGTCGACGATCAAATGCCCTTGGAGGCTTGGTAAGGCAACCTGATTGAACCGGTTCGATAGGATATAGCTGACTTGGCCGCCGCTCCACGTCAACTCAACGGGTCGAGCAAACCTAATCTGTGATAACGATTGTGCGTTGTAAGGCACGCTCACTGAGCTCGGTGCTAACGTAAAGTCGCCGCTGAGAAAAATATCGAATTGATTTAGCAGCGCCGCGATAGCTGCACTGTCGATGGCGCCTCCGGTTTGCAATACGGCACTTGCTGGCCCTAGGCCAACACTACCTTCGACTTTGATTTCCGCATTATCAAAAGACCAATTGAAGGTAGGCTGCAAATTGAATGGTGCAGGGCTGGCTCGGTCGCGCAGTTTACTCAGATGCCATTGCAACTCGCCCGTTGGGCCACCGCGGATAATCAGTGTGGCCTGTCCATTCCAAACAGAACCGTTGTAACGGATAGCATCAACACCGGGAAGCCGAGCGACCGCGTGTTTGAGCAGACTCGCCGGTAGAGTCACGATCGCTACTGGTGCACCGAGCAGCAGCACCAAGGCAGAAATCGTTGCGAAGCGCTTCACCGATTGCTCTGGGCGTCTGCAAATATGTTGTTAATTATGTCTTTGTAGATGCGTGTCAGAGGTTGCAGGTCGTCGATGCGCACCGATTCGTTGATTTTGTGAATAGTGGCGTTGATGTGTCCCAGTTCAATTACCTCCACCGGACCCTCGGGGTGGTTAGCCCAGGGCGCAATAAAGCGTCCATCAGAAGTCCCACCTGAAGTGCTCATCTCAGTTGTGAGGCCGGTCTCATCTTGTATTGCCTTGTCGACCGCCGCGCTGAGTTGTCCCGGTCGAGTAAGGAACGGTTCGCCGGAAAGTCGCCAATCGATACTGAATTTTAGTCCCGAGGAGCGAAAAATTTCTTCAATCTTGGTTTGCAGTCCCTCTGCAGTCTGCTCGGTATTAAACCGAAAATTAAAGTCTGCACTCAGGCTGCCAGGGATAACATTGCTGGCACCGGTGCCTGATTGGATATTTGAGATCTGCAAAGAAGTGGGTGGGTAAAAGTCGTTGCCCTGGTCCCAAGTTGTCCCAGCCAGAGTGGCAAGCACCGGCATAGCCCTATGTATTGGGTTGTCTGCATCATCCGGGTATGCCACATGGCCCTGGATGCCTTGCACAGTGAGGCTGGCATTCAGAGAGCCGCGTCTACCACAGCGGACCACGTCACCTAATTGTTTGTGCGAACTAGGCTCTCCGACGACGCAAAAGTTGGGGCGGATGCCTTCTGCGTTGAGTTCGCGAATGGCATGGGCGGTGCCGTGAATGGCGTCTCCCTCTTCATCGCTGGTAATGAGAAAGCTCAATGTCCCGGGCAGGTTGGGGTGCTGCTGAATATGCTCCTCTACGGCTATGAGCATGGATGCAAGGCTAGACTTCATATCCGCAGCCCCGCGGCCAACTAACAGACCGTTTTCAAGGGTCGGCTCAAAGGGCGGGCTTTGCCAGTCTTCTACGGGTCCAGAGGGTACGACATCAGTATGCCCAGCAAACATTAAGTGAGGACCGCGGTCGCCATAACTGGCCCATAAGTTGTGGACGCCATGAGCATTGAGCTGACGCACAGCAAACCCTAATTTGCGCAGGCGGTCGCCGATGATTTCTTGGCAGCCAGCATCCTCTGGGGTTACTGAAACCCGCCGAATGAGTTCGCAAGTGAGATCTAAAACGGAGTTATCGGAGTTCATTTGTTCTTTCAGTTGTGTTGATGCAGTTGATCATTAAGTTCGATGGCTTGACGGTTAGTGCGACAAATTATGTTGCCGTTCTGGCTGTCGCGAATGAATAACATATCTGATTTACCGGCCAGTTCTCGAGCTTTCACGGTGCCCATGACGTCACCGGACTCGTCGACCAAGGAGATCCCCATACCAGCGGTAATGTACAGACCCGCCTCAATAGTGCAGCGGTCACCGAGAGGAATCCCGGTACCTGCGTTGGCGCCGATTAGACAATTTTCACCAATGCTAATCGTGATATTGCCGCCCCCTGAGAGGGTGCCCATGGTACTGGCGCTACCACCTAGGTCAGTCCCTGATCCTAGGGTCACGCCCTGGGAAATTCTGCCTTCCACCATATTTGGTCCAAGTGCTCCGGCGTTAAAGTTGATAAAGCCTTCATGCATGACTGTGGTGCCGTCGCCTAGGTATGCACCCAAGCGGATACGGCTAGCATCGGCGATACGAACCCCGGCAGGGACGACGTAATTCACCATTTTGGGGAATTTGTCCACAGCAAATACTTCCAGTTGCGTGTTCTCTAGATGTGCCTGAGAGATTGCCTCAGGCAAATCTTCCACCGCGATAGGGCCAGCTGACGTCCAGGCAATATTTGGCAGATGCGCGAATATGCCGTCCAGATTCAGACTGTTTGGCAGACTTAAACGATGGGACAGTAAGTGTAGTTTCAGATACGCCTCGGCAGTGCTCGCGATCGCGGTGTCGGTATCAAGCCGAACGGCGACCAGGTGTTGGGCCGCGTCGACTAATTTTTCGGAAACCAAACTACCGCCATAAGCCTGATCTAATTTCTGTGCTTGATCGGCATCGATCTCGCTTGCGCCCGTGGGTAGTTCGGCAACCGCCTGTGCAAGCACACCCCCAGGCTTGAGTAGCGGCTGGGGAAAAAAGCAGTCCAACATGGTGCCGCTGGCACTGTATCGGGCTATGCCAAGGCCGAAAGCAAAAATATCTGTCATGATTCCTTCACGTTAAATAGTTGTTAGAGTTGTGCCTGGGGCGCAACAAGTTCGACGGAGAATAATACTACAGCTACGGAACATTTAGCTGTTGCGTCAGTGCGGTCTTTAATCGTTACGCACATCATTGGCAAATTCAGCCAGTCGTTGGGCAGCCTCCACGCAGTCTGCTAATGGCGCCACCCAAGCCACGCGTACGTGGTTGGCTCCGGGGTTACCCAAACTGGCTTGATTGCGGCCTAAGAATGATCCAGGCATCACTGTGATGTGCTGTTGTGCGAACAAAGACTGGCAAAAGCTCAGATCATCTATTGGAGTTGGCAGCCAATGATAAAAACCCCCATCCGGCTGCTGCAGGTCGTAATGGGGCTGCAAAATATTGCTCACCGCCTCGAACTTCTCTTGGTAACGCGCACGATTCTCCTGGACGTGGGTTTCATCCTGCCATGCCAGAGTGCTGGCATGCTGCTGGTGTGTGCCCATTGCGCAGCCATGGTAGGTCCGGTAATGCAGGAATTTCTCGATGATATCGGCGTCGCCGGCGACAAAGCCGCTGCGCAACCCCGGCAGGTTAGAGCGCTTGGATAAGCTATGGAATACCACGCATCGAGCAAAGTCCGGGTTGCCCATCGCGTCGCTTGCGGCCAACAGACTGCTGGGCCGTGTCTGTTCGGTAAAGTAAATCTCTGAATAACACTCGTCTGCAGCAATGATGAAGTCGTGGCGATGGGCGAGTTCGATCAAGCGTTGCATCTGCGCGTCGCTGATTAAATGTCCGGTTGGGTTGCCCGGGGAGCAAATGTATAGCAACTCCATGGCATCCCAAGTTGCTGCAGCGACGTTGTCGAAATCGGCCTGGTAATCGCTCGTGGCAGTATTGGCAAGAAAAAATGGCGTTGCGCCCGCCAGCAATACTGCACCCTCATAGATTTGGTAGAACGGATTAGGCATGCCGACAAGACTTGAGCCCTGTCCGCTGAGCACGGCCTGGGCAAATGCAAACAGCGCTTCCCGGGTGCCGTTTACAGGCAGAATATGGTGGTCGGCTGAAGTGCTCACCGCGAAGCGCTTATGCAACCAGTCAGTGATGGCTTGGCGTAAGGCCTCGCTGCCGCGAGTTGCAGGATAGGTGGCAAGATGTTGGGCCATGGCGCCGCTATCGCACAGAGCATCGATGACAAACTGCGGGGGCGGATGTTTGGGTTCGCCGATGGACAAAGGGATTGGTGCAAGATCGCCTTGATAGTGGCTATTTGCCAGTGCCGCTCGGAGTTTCTCGAACGGGTAGGACTGTAGTAGGTCGAGTTTTGGGTTGGTCGCCAAGGCGCTTATGCTCCGATCGTTTTGCCTAGCTCGCTATCGAGTCTTTGTCTTAATGTATGCTGCAAGGTGTAAATTTCCTCAGTGTCGTAGAGGCCTTCGCCGTGCTCGTTTTGCACGATAAAAATGTCCTCTACCCGTTCTCCAAGGGTAGTAATTCGTGCCGAGCGCAGGGTTAGTTTCATTTCCACAAACAACACCCCAAGATGTGCTAGCAGTCCTGGGCGGTCTGCAGCGAGAATGCTGATGGTGGTCAAATTGTCTTCGGTAGTAACCTCGACCTCAGTTGGCCAAGGAAGTTCCCTAAGCTGGCGCGATACTCTGCGCTCTTCGCCAGCAGTATCTAGAGTTTCGTCGCTGAGGCTCTTGCGCAGAGAACCACGGATACGCTGTCGGAGACTGTCGTGCTCGGCAATTGCTTCGCCTGCGTGGTTAAGCACGGTCAGGGTGTTAAAGCATTGGCCCGACGCACTGGTATGAATACTGGCATCAACAATTGACAGATTCAGCTTGCTCAGGCTGGTGACGATCGCAGCGAATACCCCGGGCCGGTCCGCTAGCATTAGATAAATCAGGGTGGCACCTTCGCTCGCGGACTGGGTTGGTGTGTCCTCAAGATGCACAAAGACCTCATCTGCTCGGTTGTGGTTGAGTAACTGTGTGGTCAGTTGCGCAATTTGCGCCGGTGGATGGCGCAAGAATAAATCTTCGCCCAGATCCTGCCATAGCGCATTGATTTTTTGCGGCGGGGTATCAGTGTCTTCCTGTAAGCGTTCCAGAGCGCTTTCTTGGCAGGCTTTAATCGCAGCGGCGCGATCGGGTAATGACGCCAGGCCGTTCTTCAAAGCTTTGCGTGTTTCGTTAAATAGATGGCGCAACAAGCTTGCACGCCAGTTGTTCCAAAGAGTCGGATTGGTCGCGTTTATGTCCGCCACGGTTAATGCATAAAGATAATTCAGGCGCATTTCAGAGCGCACTTCGCGGGCAAAGTCCTGGACTACTTCAGGGTCATAAATGTCTTGATGCTGGGAGACGCTGGACATGAACAAATGCCGCTCTACCAGCCAGCATACGGTGTCGGTATCCGCAGAATTCAGTTGATGACGTTGGCAGAACAGTCGCGCATCGATTGCTCCCAGCTCAGAGTGGTCGCCGCCGCGCCCCTTGCCAATGTCGTGATATAGCCCGGCGATGTACAGTAACTCTGGTTTGGGTATTGCTTGCACACATTGGTGGGCTACCGGCGTATGCAGCATAGCTTCCGGGTAGCGAAACCGGCGCATGTTGCCAATCACCATCATAGTGTGAGCATCCACGGTATAGATATGAAAAAGGTCGTGTTGCATTTGCCCAACAATTTGCCCGAACTCTGGGATGTAGCGTGCCAGCACACCGTAACGACGCATCCGCGTAAGCTGGGTGACGATGTTAAATGGCGCCTTTAACAAACGCATAAACAGTTGGGTATGCCCGGGATTGTTGCGAAAACTATCGTCGATTAGATGCAAAGACTCACGGATCAGGCGGATGGTAGCAGCGCTAACCCCTTCAACATCCTCCCGGTTCGCGATGATGACAAACATTTCCAATAACGCCGCTGGGTTATTGCGAAATACGTCATCGCCTTGGGTCTCAATGTGCTTATTGCGCAGCACAAAGTCGTTATTGATCGTTTCTAGTTTGTCGCGTCTTGGTTTGTCTGAGCGCTCGCGGAAAAATTGGATGATGATGTCATTGACTTCGGTCAGCGCAAGCACGTGGCGGTAATAGTGGTGCATAAAGCGCTCTACGCCTGACTTCGCGTCTGTATCCACGAATCCCAGCCGTTGCGCTAACTCGCGCTGGTGTACGAACCGTAAATGGTCTTCCTTGCGCCCCGCGAGCAGGTGCAGGCCATAACGTACCCAGCATAAAAAACGCCGGCCATCCTCAAGCCAGCGGCGTTCAAGGTCGCTCAATACCCCAAGTGTAACTAACTCTTCTGTATCTGTGATCGCGAATTGCCGCAGACAGATCCACCGTGCCGTATGAATATCGCGCAGGCCGCCGGGGGATGTTTTTATATTGGGTTCGAGGTTGTAGTCAGTGTCCAAGTAATTGTCGTGGCGCTGTATTTGTTCCTCATACTTGGCGCGAAAAAATTCATCCGCAGAGCCAACACGGTCAGGTTTTAAATTTTCATTGAGTTTGCCAACCAAGGCCATATCACCCGCCATTACCCGACGTTCGAGCAAAGCGGTTGCTACCGTGATGTCAGCGCGGGCCTGTTGCAGACAGCCTTTGATGTCGCGGACACTGTGGCCAACCTCGAGGTTTAAGTCGAAGACATCGCGCAGAAAATTCTCGATGGGTGTGCGCAGTTTTTCGGGTCGTTTGGCTAATACCAGCAGATCGATATCGGAACCGGGATGTAATTCTCGACGGCCATAGCCGCCCACAGCGAAGAGTGCTACATCATTTTGTTCGCCAAGATGTTGTTGCCAAGCGTCAAGGACCAATTCATCCACCAGGCTTGTCAGATCGTCCATGAGTTCTTCGACAGGATGGTTTTGCCAGTAACGCTCAGCCAGGGCTGTGGTGACCTCGGCAAGTCGTTGCCGACGCGCTGCGGTGGCGGAAGCTATATTCATTCAGCGCTACAGCCGCTCTTCGTCGCGTAGGGTGAATATCTCGCTGCCCTCAGCCGTGACCATAAGGGTATGTTCCCACTGTGCGGAAAGCTTGTGATCTTTAGTCACAGCAGTCCACTGATCGGGCAATATCTTTATATGGCGCTTGCCCGCATTGATCATCGGCTCGATTGTGAAACACATTCCTTCTTCTAAAACCTGCCCAGTCCCGGGCCGCCCGTAGTGCAATATTTGCGGATCATCGTGAAAAACCTTGGCGATACCGTGGCCGCAAAACTCTCGTACCACACTGAATCTTTGGGCCTCGGCGTAACTTTGAATGGCGTGCCCAATGTCGCCCAGGCGCGCGCCCGGTCGCACCACGTCGATGCCCCGATAGAGGCAGTCCTGGGTGACCTTAGCCAAGCGTTTTGCCATTACGCTTGCTTCGCCGGCGAAAAACATTTTGCTGGTATCACCGTGATAGCCGTCATCGATTACCGTGATGTCGATGTTAAGGACGTCACCATTTTTTAGCTTTTTGCTCGGTGACGGAATGCCATGGCAGACCACGTGGTTGACCGATGTGCAAATGGATTTTGGAAACGGCGCCTGGCCCCCACCCCCACCATAGTTCAGGGGCGCGGGAATGCACTGTAGCTCATCGACGATGTACTCGTGGCAGAGCTGGTTTAAGTAATCGGTTGTAACGCCGGGTTGTACATATGGACCAATCATGTCGAGTACTGCCGCCGCTTTTTTCCCAGCACTGCGCATGCCTGCCAGATCGGTCGCATTGTCGATCCGTGCCACCATATTAAAACTCATTTCTATAGCTGAGCGGTTATGGTATAAAGCGCGCCGTTCAGAGTCCATGACATTGGCCGTTTAGGTGTCAATTGCGTGGTCATAGAACACAAAGTAGATGGAAAATCAGCGCCAGGGTTATGAGCCCCAAGGATCTGCACAGCACATTGCTGCGCACAAAGGGGGCAAAAGCAACCTAACGCTGCGGTAAAACGAGCGCTCGCAAAGCGAGGGCAAATCATGTTGCCGATTTCGTCACAGACTCACGGGTGCTTGGGGCTTCGGTCGCGGGTTTGAGTCTGGGAAATCGTGCAATAAATCAACCCGGAGAGAAAAGTTATGAGTGTAAGCATGCGCGATATGCTTGCGGCTGGTGTGCATTTCGGCCATCAGACGCGGTTCTGGAATCCCAAGATGGCACCGTTCATTTTTGGTGCTCGCAACAAGATTCACATCGTTAATCTTGAAAAAACCCTACCCGCTTTCAATGATGCGCTCGTCGAAATGCGCAACATGGCGTCACGTGGGCAAAAAATCCTGTTCGTTGGCACCAAGCGCGCCGCCGCGAAAGTCATTCAAGAGCAGGCAAGCCGAGTGGGTATGCCATTTGTCGACCAACGTTGGTTGGGTGGCATGTTGACCAACTACAAAACCATACGCCAATCCATTCGCCGACTGCAGGACCTAGAGACCCAATCCTCTGATGGAACCTTTGATCTGCTATCGAAAAAAGAAGCACTGCAGCGCACTCGCATGATGAACAAGCTGCATAGCAGCCTTGGTGGTATCAAAGATATGGGTGGTTTGCCAGACGCACTATTTGTTGTCGACGTTCAACACGAGCGTATCGCTGTGGCTGAAGCCAACAAATTAGGTATACCGGTATTCGGAATTGTTGATACCAATAGTGATCCGGCAGGGGTTGACTATGTTATCCCAGGTAATGACGACGCCATTCGAGCAATCCGTTTGTACGTATCAGCGGTGGCAGACAGCGTTGCAGAGGGTAAGGCCAACGCTCAACCGACGGTTAGTGCAGATGAATTTGTAGAGGTTGACGAAAGCGAAGTGGCGCCTCCGGTGGCTGAAATATCCGAGGCTGTTGCTGCCAGTGTTAATCAGACCTTCGCCGCAGAAGACGAGGAAAAAGCCGCGCAGGAAGCCGCAGAGCAGGCTGCCGCCGCCGCAGATGCAGCAGACGCAGACAAGGAGTAAGACAT
>CAJXAC010000006.1 GCA_913050035.1 uncultured Gammaproteobacteria bacterium
AGTGTCGACGGATTTCAATCACAATGCCTATTCCAGCAATTTTGACGCCAACCACACCCGGGTCAGCGGGCAACTGGTGAAAGTGCTGGCGTGGTATGACAACGAATGGGGATTTTCCAACCGCATGCTGGATACCGGATGTTTGTTGGGTTCTGGATCCATGAACGTTAGCGACGCTGCGTAGGCACGATCCTAAGTGCGGGAAAGTATTCCGTAGGATTAGCCACCTTAGTATTAGGGACGTGACTTCGCGGCCAGTCAGCGTTCGAACAGCACCTCTGGGTTAACCATGGTTTTCATCTCGAGGACATTGCCATTAGGGTCTTGGATGAAAAACGTCTCCTGTTCGAACTTATCACCCACAAAACGGCGATAAGGCGCATCGAGATACTCCACATGATGCGCCTCGATCCGAGCCTTTAATGCTTGAAAATCAGCTTCGCTGAGATGAGCGCCGAAATGCGGCACACTGACGTTACCCATGTCTACGTCGTGCCTTACTCCTGGCAACTGCTCTTCACTCTGATGCAATGTCAGCTCGTTGCCCCAAAAATTGATATCAACCCAGCGCCCGGCTTCTTGGTTACCCTCGGCACAGCCTAAAACTTCGCAGTAGAAATGCTTCGTTTCCGCAAGGTCGCCAGCAGGTATTGCGAGATGAAATGTACTGGTCATATTGCTCCTTAATTAGCTCAGCAAGAGTTTGTCTAATTAGCGCGACGCTTCGTTTAGCCCAAGCAGCGTCTATATCGTTCACATTCCGTGCGGCCAAAGTTACCAAAAAAGTTGCAGTCTCTGCTATTTAAGACCAACTGAATTCTTGGTGCATTTTGTCTCGGCCGCTGTAAATCTGAGTGCGCTGTTAATGCCAACCGGGTAACGAGCCCGAAGGTGACAATGGCGCACTAATGGTGAAAAGACAGTCAAATACATCGTCTTTTTTAGTAGAGCGGTGAAGGCACATAAACGAGCTGTCCCTTAAACCCCTGTGCAATACTGGGAATAGATAGCAGTCTGCGAAAAAATTTGGGTGAAAGATCCGACGGACGGTGGTGTATGACGGATAGAGCTACCCCTAGGGGGTGAAATATTGAATCTCGACCTACCGGGGCCTTCCAGCGCCAGGGTCGATTTGGGCGTTAGATCAATCAGTTGTAACGCTCAAATCCATTAAATTTTAAGCTGAGTTCGCTGGCTAACAGGGGTTAAGCTAGGGTCAAGTTATAATCACGAGATGGGTTGCCGGCTGTATACAGGCGCTTACAGAACGAAAAGGAAGAGACATGGATTTTGCTTTAAGCGAACAACAAATAGCGTTTGTTGATGCAGCTGGAGAATTCGCCCGGGACCAATTGGCGCCAAATGCTGCGAATTGGGATGAGCAGAAAATCTTCCCGGTAGAGACAATACGTGCAGCCGGGGAGCTCGGGTTTTGTGGGCTATATTGCCCTGAAGAAGTCGGTGGTATAGGCCTATCCCGGACTGATGCTGCGCTGATTTTAGAAGAACTTGCCCAAGGGTGTACATCTACTGCTGCGTACTTGTCCATCCACAATATGGCTGGGTGGATGATAGCGACTTGGGGCAGCGAACAGGTTCGCCTTGACTGGGCTGGATCGTTAGCTGACGGTACGAAATTGGCCTCTTATTGTTTGACCGAGGCTAATGCAGGTTCAGACGCAGCGTCCATAACGACCTCCGCTCGGCGCGATGGAGAGGACTATGTGTTAAACGGTGCAAAGGCATTTATCAGTGGTGCTGGCGATACCGACGTTCTTGTCGTAATGGCTCGTACCGGGGCTGATGGTCCTGGAGGGATCAGCGCCTTTGCCGTGCCCAGTGATACACCCGGCCTGAGCTTCGGCAACAATGAAGCTAAGATGGGCTGGAATAGCCAACCCACGCGCACCATCAGCTTCGAGAATGTTCGGGTTCCCGAGCATCATCTGCTGGGTGCGGAAGGCGAGGGGTTCTCGATTGCTATGCAGGGCTTAGAGGGTGGCCGTATCAATATAGCGGCATGCTCCCTGGGTGCAGCTCAGGCGACCCTAGACATGACTCAGCGCTATCTCTCCGAGCGTAAGCAATTCGGCCAGGTATTGGCTGACTTTCAAGCGCTGCAATTTCGCTTGGCGGACATGGCCACGGAACTCGTTGCAGCTCGACAAATGGTCTATAAAGCTGCCTGGGCCTTAGATTCAGATCACCCCGAGAAAACCGCTTACTGTGCGATGGCGAAACGTTTTGCAACGGATGCCGGCTTTAAGGTGTGTAATGAAGCCATGCAGTTGCATGGGGGTTATGGATACCTGCGCGATTTTCCAATTGAGCGGTTTTTTCGCGATGCGCGGGTACACCAAATTTTGGAGGGCACCAACGAAGTTATGCGAGTCATTATCGCCCGCCGTTTGTTACAGCCTAATGGTACGGAGAATTTAAAATGAGTGACGCGTTAATCGTTGAACACCGCGAATACGTCAGTGTGCTGACATTTAATAATCCACCAGCGCATACGTGGACCCCGGAAAGCCTGCAACAGTTGCAGCAAATTGTCCTAGAGCTAAATGCGAACCCCGCTAATCGTGCTCTTGTTTTAACCGGTGCTGGCGACAAATTCTTTTCTGCCGGCGCAGACCTGCAGCGCTTTCACCATCGTGACGTGACGCAGGCCACGGATTTTTCAACGGCTTTTGGCGAAGCATTTCAGGTATTGAGTACCTATCAGGGTGTGAGCATTGCGGCCATTAACGGTTATGCCATGGGCGGTGGTCTTGAAGTGGCCCTTGCGTGTGATATTCGTATCGCCGAGCAACATGCACAGTTAGCGCTGCCTGAATGTGCTGTTGGCCTGTTGCCCTGTGGTCTGGGCACGCAACAATTGGCTTGGCTGGTAGGTGAGCAGTGGGCCAAACGCATGGTATTGCTGGGTGAACGGCTGTCGGCTCAACAGGCCCTAACCATTGGTTTGGTGTCCGAGGTAGTGGAATCTGGTGGTGCATTGCAGCATTGTCTGGCGCTTGCAGAGCCGGTACAGAAACAAAGCCCTAGCGCGGTGGAATCCTGTAAGGAATTGATTATGGCTGCGCGCGATCAGACCCTAAGCGAGGGCTACGCGCTGGAACGGCAGCGCTTTATCCAACTGTGGCAGGACGAAAACCAGTTTGAAGGTGTGAGTGCGTTTTTAGAAAAACGGCCGCCGCAATGGCGCAGCAACACCGAGGAGAAATAGCAGTGAGCAGTAGTGAGCAAAGCGTTGCTTTTATCGGTTTGGGCAATATGGGTGCTCCCATGGTGGCCAACTTATGTGCAAAGGGGTTCCGTGTTCGGGCTTTTGATGTGTCCACACAGGCGCTGCAAAAAGCGGTAGATGTCGGTTGTACAGCGGCTGCCAGTGCAGTAGAGGCGGTTGCCGCAGCCGATGTGGTGGTAACTATGCTGCCTAACGGTGAAATCGTCGAAAGTTTGCTGATCGATGAACAGCGCTTGCTGGAAGAGATGCCCTCGGGCGCATTGCTAGTCGACTGCTCAACTGTGGCCGCGTCGACCAGCTTGCGGGTCCATCAGTGTGCAGACAGTTTGGGTGTGCGGTGCTTAGACGCGCCGGTATCGGGTGGAGTGGGAGCAGCCAAGGCCGGTACGTTAGCCTTTATGTGCGGTGGTACAGAGGAAGCATTTGCTGCTGCCCAATCGGTGTTGGGTGCCATGGGGGCGAATATCTTTCGTGCCGGTGACGCAGGGGCCGGCCAAACGGCCAAAATTTGCAACAATATGCTGCTAGCAGTGCATATGGCCGGGACCGCAGAGGCGTTGCAGATGGGTGTTAATAATGGCCTCGATCCGGTGGTGCTGTCGGAGATCATGCGCAAAAGTTCCGGTGGCAATTGGTCGCTGGAAAAATATAACCCTTATCCAGGCGTTATGCCGGAGGTGCCAGCCAGCAATGATTATGCGGGCGGTTTTTTGGTAAGGCTTATGCTCAAAGATCTGGGGTTGGCGGCTAATGCCGGCAACATTTCAGACTCCAAAACTCCCATGGGGGATCAAGCCCATGCGCTATTTCAGCAGCTTAAAGAATCCTCAGAGGACGCTCAGGACAAAGATTTCTCCAGCATCCTAAAGATCTTCCAGTAACTACTCTGCTGGGCCAGAGGGGTTGTTGGACGCATCCTGAACGATGGCCTCGCGTTCCAGCAAGCGTGCACCGCGTAAAATCCCGCCAAGGGCATAATTGCCCTCATGGCACGCATACTCGTACATCTTTTCATCGGTGGCAGGCCAAGGGTACTCGCCGCCCCAAGGCTCGTTCCAATTCGGGTCCTCAACGGTAAAGGCGTAGCGCAGGGTATTGTCGTCGATGCGGGAAATTCGCTCGGTTACCTTGAGTTCCTGACTCGCCATGGTAAGCCCTGGCTCTGCATGAAAATTTTGGGTTTCGATCACTAGAGTATCGTTTTCCCATCGTCCCACAGAGGACCCCAGCCAGCCCGGTGCTGAGCTTGCTTGACCCTTGAGAGAGATCACCCGCGCGTCGTGATTCATTTCGTTAATGATCACCACATGATCGTCGGTCTGCACCACACGTTTGAAGTTGTTGTACATCACCGGCAGCGCTGGCGGGCCAGATGTGGATCCAAAGCCAAGTATGCAGCGTTCTGCCAAGGGTCGTAACTCAGGATCGTCGTAGGGTCCCTGAGGCAGATCGATCCACCAGGCGGTGCCAGTGTTTTCATGGTAGAAGGCTTGTAATGCCTGGGCAGCCTTTATGCCCTTGGGCGATAGACTGGGCATGCGGCCATTGGCTGGCCGGGTAATGATCGAGGTGCGATATTCACCATCGAGTTTGAAATTGCTTTCGCCAATATCGACGTAAAACGCGTTGTAGCCCCCTACTTTGCCGGCAGCACCGCTGAATTCGGGTACATAGATTTCTGCACCGCCCTCCGGGGGTGCCTCTCGGTCTGGGTCAGATGGCGAGGAGTCTTTGGCAAGGTTATTCGCCCAATACTCAGCGATTGCTTGCGCCTCTTCTTGGGTTATCGTTAGTTTGTCACCGTAGCGCTTGGGGCGCTGTAGTGGCGTAAGCGTCGCGACATTATAGGTGCCGGTTAGGTCAGGATGACCGGCCGCCGTGCGTTTAATGTCAGCATGGCCATTGGCCGCAAAAAGCGCCAGCATCAGCGCGGCTGTAGTACGGATAGTCAGACGTAATCCCATTGCCTCTCTCCATATAAACCCTTGTTTTGGAGCATAGTATTGGGCAGTCAGGTTGTCTATGTGCCCGCATTATTAGTCTATGGGGACAGCTTCCGCGTCAGCTTTGCTCAATTGGCGAATTCGTTGGAAGTTGCTACTGATGTAGCGCAGACGCAGGGCGGCGCCGATAGCAACCACTGCCAGTGCCAGAGTCAGCCCGGTCCAGTAGCCATACACGCCCAGAGGGGTATTGCCCAGCAGACCTTCAGCCAATGCATAGCCCAAGGGCAGAGCCAACAGCCAGTAACTGATTAAGCTAATAACCATTGGCACAGTGGTGTCTTTATAGCCGCGCAAGGCACTTACCAATACAACTTGGGTGTCGTCGACGATCTGATATACCGCGATAAACAACAACAGCACCACAGCAACTGCAGTCACGGCAACGTCAGTGGTGTATACGTTTACCAGTTGATAGCGCAATGCGACCAATAGAACACTTATTCCAAGCGCATAAACGATAGCGAACTTCAGCATCGCCCAAGCGGTCGCGCGTGCCGTATGCAGATCGTCGCTGCCAATTAGAAAACCGATTCGAATGCTTGCAGCATTACCCATCGCCATGGGTATGACATAAGTCATCCAGTTAAGATTGCCGGCTATGGAGTGAGCGGCCATTTCAGTCACGCCGATCTTCGCAACGAACACACCGATTACGCCAAACAATGCCATTTCCAGAAAAACAGTCAGGGCAATGGGCAGCCCCAACTTAAAAATTTTCCCCATAGTTTGCAGTCGAGGGCCTTCGAAATTCGCGAAGAATTGTGTTGCCCGGAAATAAGGTTTGCGTAAAAACAGCAACATAAAGGCCAATTCGATCCAAAACACCATTGCCGTTGCGTAGCCGCAGCCAACACCGCCAAGTTCCGGAAAACCGAACTTGCCGTAAATCAGCACGTAATTCAGCAAGGCGTTCAGCGGTAAAATGCTGGCTGCAATGATCATTGGTGGGCGTGTATGGCCCAAGCCTTCAAGTACGTAGCGAAACGAAATATAAAATATGACCGGTGGAATGCCCCAGGAGAGGCCATATAGGTAATCGCCCGCGATCTGCGCGGTGTGGGCGTCGATTCCCGCATAGAGAAAAATATGGGTCGCGTATTGCAGTGCTACGATCAAGAAGATGCTGTTAATCAGACACAGCCACAAGCTTTGCCGCAGTTGGTGGCCGACTTCCGCCACCCGGTTTGCACCATGCAATTGCGATGTAATCGGCATTAGGGCCATGCTGATGCCCGTGGCAAGAAAGAACAGTGGCCACATAAAGTTTCCGCCCAGGGCAACGCCTGCCAGATCAACCGCACCGTAGCGGCCGGCCATAGCGGTGTCTATGAAGCCTGTGCCCATGATAAAGAGTTGCGTCAGCACCATGGGCCAACCCAGCACGGCGACAGGTCTTAGCAACGCAACCAATGATGTTTGTTCAGTCTGTACCATGTCGGTAACGTGTCAGCGGCAGAAAAAAGAGCGCGATTCTTGCAGTTTCGTCCAGTCTTTGCATCGAATTTTTGCTGCCGGTGATAAACTTCTGGTAAGGGCTGGCGGCGGATTCGTTGACTAACTTAATAACACCCTTTGGAGTAGCTGATTTGGAAACAGTGAGTATGGTGCTGATCATAATGCTGGCTTTCATTGCCGGGGCATTGTTGGGCTATTACTTGTTGCGCTCAGGTATTTTGGGCCATGCACGTATCGTTGAACTTGAACAAGCACTTGCTGCCACGGAGACGGAGCTTGCCGATTACAAACAGCGGGTCACCGAAGAATTCACCGATACAGCAGAAAAGTTTCGTGCGCTTAACCGTAGTTATGAGGACCTACACAGACAACTTGCGAAGAGCGCTAATGCCCTCTGCGGCGAAGCAGGCGTGCCGACAATGCTGGATTATGCAGCTAGCCCAGCTTTGCAGGAGCCTTCAACTGATCCAATAGACTCAGACGCTGCCGCAGTCGACGTTGTCGCAGATCAGGTTGAAGCGCCCCTAGACTCGAAAACAACGGCCTCAACAGAGCACAGCGAGGCGGTATCTGAGCAAGCTGATCAAGAAGTCGAAGTCCTAGAAGCCGCTACGCCGGCTCAGGACAGTGCAAGACCGCCTGACCGCCCTCAGGCCTGAGGGCGTTGATTGCCCAAAATGCTGACGCGCTCGCCGTAGCGGCTTTCTGGCCAGTAGTCCCATACCGCGTGGTGTTGGGTGCAGCGGTTATCCCACAAAGTTAATGTATTCGGTTGCCATTCCACGCGACACGTCAGTCGTGCGGTAGTGGCAATATGTGTCAGCAGCGCGTCCAGTAATGCACGGCTCTCCCAATTGCGCATGCCTTTAATGTGTGAGGTAAAGCCACTGTTAACGAACAGAACTTTTTTACCCGTTTCTGGGTGAGTAACAATCACCGGATGCTCGTTGCGTGGATACTCCTTATCCCCGGGTGGCGCCACCTGATAGTTCCCAAGATACGGTATTGCGCCATCGTGCACCGCTACGAGTCCGTCTAATAACTCTTTCATAACATCGCTGAGCAGGTCGTAGGCCAAGTACATGTTCGCGAACATAGTGTCGCCGCCGCCATTAACCGGCGGTTCTTTGATCAAGAGCATAGATGCCATCGGCGGTATCGCATCACAGGTCACATCGGTATGCCAAGCGTTACCGGCGGTGTAGGCAGAATCTTTAGTGGTTTTTACCGTAAGAATTTCCGGGTCGCCGCCGTAGCTGTGTTGCATTGGGTGCACGTGCAAGGTACCGAACTTACGCGCAAAGGATTTGTGCTGATCGCGGTCGATATCCTGCTCGCGAAAAACCAGAACCTGCCAGTCCAACCAGGCGCGATAGATTTCGCTGAACTGCTCGTTGCTCAATGGCTGGCGTAAATCCACACCGCTAACTTCAGCACCGATATGCGGCGTTAAGCTCGAAACTTCAATTGATTGATAACCCTCTATCGTCGCCATAGCATCCCCCCAAAATTCCAATTTGGCCCTACTCGGGCAAGCCTAGAACGCGCTTAGCAATGATGTTGGCTTGGATTTCGTTGCTGCCACCGTAAATAGTGGTGGCCTTGGTATGCAGCCACTCTTCAGTTGCGGTTAACTCAGATTCGCTAAAGCCCATTGCGTCGTCGGCCCCCAAGCCGCTGAAGCCCATCAGTTCGCGTTTCAATTCAGCACCATCCTGTTGCAGTGCGGCGCCGCAGAATTTAAATATGGAGGTGGCTGCACCGGGTGTGCCGGATTTGTTCTCGGCGTTGGCGCGCAAGGCAGTAAGGCGAAAAGCCGCGCGGTTCATATTCAAAGCGGTGACCTGCTCTCGGATCGCAGGGTCGCTGATGCGCCCATCGTTTTCGCCAATGTATTGTTTCGCTATATCGGCAAGACTAGGGCCAGTCTGAGCAGGCCTTGCGCCGCCGCTCAAGCCACCAATTCCTGAACGCTCGAACTGCAACAATCTCTTGCCTACGGTCCAGCCCTTATTCAGATCGCCGATCAGATTGTCCTTGCTGGCAATGGCGTTATCGAAGAAGGTCTCACAGAACGGCGATGAACCTGAAATCAAGCGGATCGGTTTTACGGTAACGCCGGGCTGATCCATGGTCAGGAGGACAAAACTGATGCCTTCGTGCTTCGGTGCATCAAAGTCAGTTCGCACTAGGGCGAACATCCAGTCCGCGGTCGCAGCTCCGGAGGTCCAGATCTTTTGGCCATTAATAACATAGTGGTCGCCATGATCTTCTGCTCGCGAACTCAACGCTGCAAGGTCTGAGCCGGCATTGGGTTCGGAATAACCCTGACACCATTGCACCTCGCCGCGAATAATCTTAGGTAAGTGTTCAGCCTTCTGCGCATCGTTACCGTACTCCAGCAAAGTGGGGCCAATCATCGACATGCCCATGCCAACCAGTGGGGTGCGGGCGTTAATGGCCCCCATTTCCTCATAGAGAATTTTTGCTTCAGCGTCACTAAGACCGCCTCCACCGTACTCGGTCGGCCAGGTGGGTGCGGTAAAGCCCTTTTCGGCGCAGCGCTCGAGCCACAGGGCAACGTCAGATTCGAGGGTTATTTTCGTGCTGCCATTGGCTTGCTGCCCCGGCCCTTTGGCACCGTCGGGACAATTTTCATTCAGCCATCCGACTACGTTTTGTCGAAATTCGCGCAATTCAGCCATACTCGCGGCCATCTCTATCCCCTTAATTTTTCCCAACGTTACCTAATACTCGGTATAGACTTGGGAATCGTCAATAGTCGTTTTGCACCTTGAGGGGGGAGCATGCTTTCACTGTCGCCGTTTCAATTGACCGATCTTACTGGCGCGCTTCGGGAATTCTCTGGCAATCGCCAAAGTATGGTCTGCTTTGTTAAAGAGGATTGCCCAACCTGTCGAGAGGTGATGCCAGTGCTTGCAGCCATGCACAATGGCCTGGCGCAACACCTAGATTTTCTAGTAGTTGGGCAAACTGCTGCGGGCAATAAAAAGCTCCAGCAGGACTTCGATCTGCCGTTTTCGTTACTCGATGACAGTGCGTTAAAAGTATCCTTTGCAACAGACGTTGAGACGGTGCCGACTCTATTGGTCACAGATGCTTCGGGCAGTGTCGTCGCCGAGCAGGTGGGGTTTGTAAGAGACGACTGGCAAAGCTTAGTTGCCGCGCTACTCGAACAGGGGCCAGGCGGCGACCTTGGGTTAGATTGGTCGGCATTGCCCGAATGGCGGCCCGGTTGCGGTTCTCTGTCGGTAGACCCAACTCATGCGGATCGCCTGCAGGCAGAAGCAGATAACAGTCCTATCCGTGCACGTCGCATAGAGGTGGGCAGTTTGGATGATGAATTTGAATTTATGTTCGATCAGGGCTTTTCCGATGGCTTGCCGGTAATTCCACCGACCCCAGAGCGGGTGGTGCGCATGCTCACAGGCACCAGTCGTGACCCGCAAGAAGTTATTGCCGTTATGCCACCGAATATGGGCGAAGTTACGGTGGAAAAAGTTGCCATTAATTGCGTTTTGGCGGGTTGTAAGCCCGAATATCTGCCAGTGGTCATCGCGGCTGTCGAAGCCGTCTGTACTGATGATTTTAATATCCACGGGGTAATGGCAACGACCATGGGTGCGAGTCCGGTGATGGTCGTCAATGGCCCGATCCGGCACCGTATAGGCATGAATATGGGTATAGGGGCGCTTGGTCAGGGAAACCGAGCGAACGCAACAATAGGCCGCGCGCTGCGCTTAACGGTGCGCAACATTGGCGGCGCGATACCTGGGGGTACAGAGCGCTCGACCCTATCTAATCCGATGAAATTCACCATGTGCTTTGCTGAATGGGAAGAACGCTCCTCTTGGGAACCCTTGCACGTAGAGCGCGGCTATCAACCGGACGAGTCCGTAGTCACCATCTTTGCAATGACCAGCGGGCCGGTATTGACGGTTGATGAAGGCTCCCTCGACGGACCGGCGTTAGCGGGTACACTCGGCCAGGCCAGCCAAACCATCCTCAATGCCCGTGCATATAGTTTTACCAATACATTGTTGGTGGTATCGCCAGAACATGTGGATACATTCAACAGAGGCGGTGATTTCTCTAAAGCCGATGTGCGTCGGCGCATGCAAGAAGTCAGCGCGAAAACCTATCGCCAACTCATCGCAGATGATGCGTCCGGTGTCGGTTTAAAACCTGCCCAAGCTGCGCAAATGAGTGATGAACAACTTGATCGGGTGGTCGAAAAGTTCAAAGACGATGCTGACATTCATATCGTCGTTGCCGGTAGTGAGGCTGGAAAATTTACTGGCAGTTTCCACGGCTGGTTAACAGGCAGTCGTGGATCCATACCCGTATCACAAAAAATTGGCACGTAAACGCCAAGGTTTTTGTAAACTCAGTGAAAATAGGAGGATAGAAATGGCATTAACGATTCTCGATCCGACCAATGAGGCGGTGCCTCTCGAGCGGAAGATCACGCCGCGGCCTGAAGTGATCAAAGGCAAAGTGGCGTTTTTGGATATATCCAAGCCGCGTGGCAGTGTACTTCTTGATCGCCTGCAAGAGGCCTTTGAGCAACGGCTACCACAGGTGGAAATAACGCGTTATACCAAGCCGACCTTTTCCAAGCCGGCACCCGACGCTCTGCGTGCCGAGATTAATGCAGCCAATGACTTTGTTGTTGAGGCCCTAGCTGACTGAGGCTCCTGTACCACGTGCAGTTTGCATGACACGGTATGGTTTGAGATTCAGGGCACTCCGGCAGTGTCGATAGCGTCATCTGAATTTATTGATGCAGCGCAAACCCAAGCTGAGGCATTAGGCATGCAGGATGCTAAACGGGTATTCGTTGCGCATCCGATTCAAGATGCCGACGATCAGCAAATGACTTCTAAGGCAGATGCCATAGTTGACGAAGTGATCGCCGCGTTGCGGGCATAGTTACCCAATCGCCGCTGCGTCTTAATAGACGCAGCCTAGGGAGTCCCATTGCAGAGACCGATTTACTACGGCTACTACATAGTCGGCGCGGCGTTCGTCGCGCAATTTGTTGCGATTGGCATATACAGTTACGTGCTCGGGGCATTTATGGAGCCCATGTTGACCGAGCTAGGATGGACTAGAGCGGACTTTACCCTGACCCGTACCATCGGTCAGGGGGTAATGGCGGCGGTCGGTTTCTACGTAGGTACCAAAGTAGATCGCCTTGGTGGTCGGCCCATCATGCTCACTGGTGCCACTATTTTGGTTGCTGGATTGTGCATGCACACCTGGATTCAATCGCTGTGGATGTGGTGGTTGTTAAACGGAGTTGTGGTTACCGTCGGCTGCGCCATGATTGGTAACTTGGTGGTTAACGTAACCCTCTCGAAGTGGTTTGTAGTTAATCGCGGCATTGTTGTGGCGATCGCTGCAATGGGTGTGTCATTTGGCGGTATTGTCCTCACGCCATTGGCGACCTATTTGGTAGATACTATCGGCTGGCGACAGGCTTGGGTTGTATTGGGTATTGGCTCGGCGGTGCTGTTGTATCCGGTGGCATTGATAATGCGTCGGGCGCCAGAAGATTTTGGTCTGTACCCGGACGGTTTGAACTCGCAACAAGTGGCTGCTGGCGAGGGCGACCGGGCGCAAACGGAGTTTGCTAATTCCTATACTCGGGCCGAGGCGCTACGAACGTTCTCCTTTTATGCCCTAGTAGTGGCCTTTGGTTGTTTCTCCGTCAATATCATTGTTGTACTGCTGTTGGCGTTACCGTACCTGACAGATAACGGCCTCAGTCGCGAGATCGCAGCGTGGGCTATAGCGGTCGCCTCGGTTCCAGCAATGTTGTCGAAACCTGTATGGGGCTATCTTATTGATCGCAGCCCAGTTAAACCCTTGGCGGCGATATCGGCATCGATATGCGGTGTTGCGCTGTTTTGCATTATCTTTGCAGTAGCCGCGCAGGAGATTTTTTGGATCTATGCAGCATTCTTTCTGCTCGGTACCGGTTGGGGTGGCATGATTCCAATGCAGGAAGTCATTTGGGCATCGTTCTTTGGTCGTCGCTATCTGGGTAGCATTCGTGGCGCCGCAATGCCTTACGCTTTAGCCCTTGGCGCCGCAGCGCCCTGGTTGGTGTCTTATTATCGCGATGTGACCGGCGAATATGCGGGCGCGCTATTGCTTGTGGCGGGATTGAATGTGGCTTCCGGGGTCATGATCTTTTTCGTGCCGCCACCAAAACAGAAAGGATCAGCGCAATCTTCTGCAGCTTGACACATGGCCAAGTTGTTGGATCATCGACACAGTCAATAGGAGAGTGGTCATGGGTATAACGGTTCAACCTCAGGGTGCCGTGGGCGCAGAAGTCGGTGGTGTCGATCTAAACCACTTGGACCCAGCGACCTTGGCCGAGTTGCGCGAGGCCCATGCCCAATACGGCGTGCTGTTTTTTCGTGACCAACAATTAACCCCGGAGGCGCACATCGCACTCGCCGAACATTGGGGTGAGATCAATATCAACAGATTCTTTACACCAGTAGAAAACTACCCGCAGATCGCTGAGGTGCGTAAAGAGCCAGATCAGCAATTCAATATTGGTGGCGGTTGGCATACCGATCATTCATACGATCAGATTCCAGCGTTAGGATCCTTACTGTATGCCAAAGAGGTGCCAACAACCGGCGGTGATACCTTATTTGCCAGTTGTGGGGTCGCTTTCGATACTTTGTCTGAAGGCATCAAGGATATGTTGCGCTCGTTGCGCGCGTTACATTCCTCGCGCCATGTATTTGGCCAGTCAGCAGCGTTGCCAGATGATGTGACCGGATTATTTGCTAATGCCGACCAAGCGACCCAAGACGCGGTCCATCCCGTGGTGATTCGCCACCCGCTATCTGGGCGTGAGATCTTGTATGTGAATCCGGGCTTTACCACACACTTTGAAGGCTGGTCAGTTCAAGAATCTGCACCGTTGCTGCAATTTCTATATGGGCATATCGCACGACCCGAGCACACCTGCCGTTTTCACTGGCAGCCTGGCTCTTTGGCATTTTGGGATAACCGCGCGACCTGGCATTTGGCGGTGAACGACTATCACGGTCACCGCCGCTTAATGCATCGAATCACCGTAGAGGGTGTGCCTTTAGCAGCAGCGCGCTAGTCGCCGACTAGGGCAAAGCACGCCCGTACCTCCTCGACATAGGTCTCTGGTTGCTCGAAGGCGGCAAAGTGGCCGCCTTTTGGTCGTTCATTCCAATAGATAATCTTTGTGTAAATGCGCTCGGCGAAGCGCTGGCTGGTGCGGAAAATTTCCTTTGGAAATATTGTGCCGCCCATGGGTACATGCACTTGGGTAGGCTGTTGTCCCTTGCCGAAGCTATGCCAATACAGTCGCCCTGAAGATGCAGAAGCATTGTTTAGCCAGTACACCATAATGTTGTCGAGCATTTCGTCGCGGCTGAGAATATTTGCCGGGTCACCGTTGCAATCAGTCCAAGACCAGTACTTTTCTAAAATCCATGCCGCTTGGCCACTGGGTGAGTCGGCCAGACCATAGCTGAGGGTTTGCGGCCGGGTAGCCTGCTGTTTTGAGTAGCCTGAATCCCACTCTTGGTAGTGCGCTAATCCTGCAAGCCCAGACAATTCTTGTTCGGTCAGGTCGTCGGCACTAGGATCAGGTGGCACCGTGATCATATTGAGATGTATGCCAATACAGTGCTCCGGGTCTTGCCGGCCAATGGCGGTAGTAATTGCAGAGCCCCAGTCGCCGCCTTGGGCCAAATAGCGGTCATAGCCAAGGCGCGCCATTAGCATTGCGAAGGTTTCTGCCATTTTCTCCACGCTCCAACCGGTTTGCGTGGGCTTGCCAGAAAATCCATAACCGGGCAAAGATGGGATCACTAAGTGGAATGCTTGCGTTGCATCCAAGCCATGGTTCTGGGGTTCAGTCAAAGGCCCGATTACTTTCAAAAATTCCACAATAGAGCCAGGCCAGCCGTGGCTGAGCAGTAGCGGGCGCGCATGGTCGTGGCTCGAATGCACGTGTAAGAAGTGGATGTCTAAGCCATTTACTTCAGTAACGAAATTCTCATAGGCGTTCAGTCGGTTGGCTAAGCGCTGGTGATCATAGTCGTTAGCCCAATAATCCATGAGGCTTTGCTGGTAAGCCAAAGGAACGCCCTGAGTCCAATCAGTGACGGTCTCTTGCTCTGGCCAACGGGTAAGGGCAAGGCGATTCTTAAGATCCGAAATAACCTCATCAGTGATGGTGATTGTCAACGGGCGAAGATCAGTCATGCTTAGTCCTCCAAAGTATTAGCGTTTAAGTTACAACGACGCGCAAATGTGGCCGCCATCTACGACCAGTACTGAGCCAGTCATGTAGCGAGAAGCGTCGCTGGCGAGCAATAGCAGCGGACCGTCCAGATCAGGAAAATTGCCTGTGCGGCGCATAGGGATTCCCTTCACAAATTCGTCTGCCATCGGTGACTCCAACAGAATTCGGCTGACATCAGTCAAAAAATATCCGGGGGCCAGCGCGTTGACGCGAATATTGTACTTGGCAGCTTCTAGGGACATCACCTCGGTCATTCGGGTCATGCCGCCTTTTGATACGGCGTATGGAAACTGGCCCTTAATCGTGCGCGAGTCGGTAATAGACGACACCATAATGATGTTGCCGCCATCTTGGTTGTGTGTCACCACGCGGTCGGTATAGAGCTTGGAAACTAGCCATGCAGACTTTAGGTTAGTGTCGAGGACAAAGTCCCAGTCATCTTCGTCGATAGTGTGGTAGGTCTTTGCACCTGCTTCAACGCCCGCATTGTTTATTACCACATCGCAGCGTCCATAGTGTTCGTAGGCAGCGTCGAGAAAACCCGCAATACTGTCTTTTTCGCGAACATCCAGTGCCACAGCCAGTGCTTCACCGCCGTTTTGCTTAATCTCTGCGACACAGTCCTCGAGTTTTTC
The DNA here is from genome assembly GCA_913050035.1 of uncultured Gammaproteobacteria bacterium. Lineage (GTDB taxonomy): Bacteria > Pseudomonadota > Gammaproteobacteria > Pseudomonadales > Azotimanducaceae > UBA4421. Next base: position 15,682 of record CAJXAC010000006.1, read on the forward strand.
AAGTCGCCGGGCGCCGAGTACAACGCGTGCCCCTTGAGCAGCGAGTACGCCGGCAAAGTGATAACCGAATCCGGATGATGCACCAGTGATCGCGACCACCTGGTCGGTAAGGTCAAATGTAGTTTGTGCGGGTGTAAGTGTGCTCAAAATCCTCTCCCAAAAATTAAGCGGCCCAAAGGTCGTTGCAGCGTCTGTGTCGCGATTGGATAAAAATACGCCAAGTCGGAATCCAGAGCGATGCTAACACAGCTCATTCCAGTGCAGATCCAGATTAGAATATCTCCTCGCTTACAAACTAGGTTCAGTTATGCGGCCAAGACGATCAGTACTTTATATGCCTGCTGCAAATACCCGTGCGATGGATAAGGCCCGTGATTTGCACTGTGATGGAATTATCTTTGATCTAGAAGATGCAGTGGCAGTGGCAAGCAAAGAGCAGGCGCGCCGCAATGTGGCGGCACAAATTTCGGCAGGAGGGTATGGGCGGCGGGAACTCATTGTGCGGGTCAATGGCTTAGATACCCCATGGGGTAGAGATGACTTGCGCGCCTGTGCTCAACTGCCAATTAATGCGCTGCTATTTCCAAAAGTGTCGAGTCGGCAGTACGTTGAGGAAATAGACGAACTACTGCGGCAACAAAACCCAGACATGCCAATTTGGATCATGATCGAAACGCCTACAGCATTGATAGATATGGAGCAATTTGCCGGGCATCCGCGGGTACAGGTCCTCGTCATGGGCACCAGCGACCTAGTACAAGAATTGCGCGCAACCCATACCACAGACCGTCACAACCTGGGGTATGCATTACAGCGCAGTGTGGCTGTGGCGCGTCATTTCGGCAAAGAAATTCTCGACGGGGTGCATTTGGAATTTCGCAATTCCGATAGCCTTCTAGCGGTGTGCGAGCATGGCAAAGCCCTGGGATTTGATGGCAAGACGCTAATACATCCGGACCAGATCGCTACTGCGAACTCGGTGTTTGGCTACAGTGCCTCGGAAGAGGCCCATGCGCGTGCAGTAATCGCCGCTTGGCAGCAGGCAGAGGCGCAAGGAAGTGGTGTTGCCGAGCTAGACGGTCAACTTATCGAAAATCTGCACGTGGCGGCCGCAGACCGGGTTATTGCTTACGCTGAAGCCCAGCGCCAGAGCGGCTAGGCCCCAGCGCGCCGCAGCCCGGTAGGCAACGGTAGCCGTTTCCACAACGCTTTCAGCTGATGGGGTATCGCGAGCATAGCTGGAGTAGTCACTAGAGTCAGAAGTGTGGCGAAGGTTAAGCCAGAGACAATGGCCTGAGACAACGGTACCCACAAAGTCGAAAGCTGTCCGCCTTGCACGATGGTGCGGTTGATCACGTCAATGCTGAGATTGCTCGCCAGAGGCAATAAGCCGAATACTGTGGTCACCGTAGTGAGCATAACTGGTCGTAAGCGCTGGGCGCCGGTTCGTACAATCAACTGCACATAGTCTTGATCGGGGTTGTCCGCACGCAGTTTGTTATACGTATCAATCAGCACGATATTGTTGTTCACCACAATGCCCGCCAAGGCCACTACGCCAACGCCTGTTAAGATCGCGCTGAACGGATTGCCAGTGATCAATAATCCGAGCAGCACCCCGGCTGTCGACAAGATCACGGCGAAAAGAATCAATGTGCTTTGGTAGAAGCTATTAAACTGCGTGACCAAAAGAACAAACATCAGCAGCAGCGACAGTGAGAATGCGACGCCGACAAAGGCTAGTGACTCGGCTTGCTCTTCGTTGGCGCCTCTGAACGTGATGTTGAGATCCGGGTGCCAGTCTTGGGTATTGATCCAAGCCTGCAGCTCCTTGACCTTAGCGTCCGCGAGAATGCCCGGAGCGACGTCAGCTAATACTTTTTTAATGGGAATACCGTTGTGTCTTTCGATGGTGTCGACATTGGGAATCGGCTCTAAGCTGACAAAATTCGACAACGGCACCAAGCCGTTAGCGGTATTAATGCGTAGCTGGTCTAAAGCCAGCAGGCCACGCGACTCGCTCGGATAGCGGACCCTGATATCGACACCGTCATCTGCTCGGTCAGGTCGGTATTCACCAACCTTGATGCCATTGGTCACCAACTGCACCGCAATACCCACTTGGCTCACATCTGCACCGTAGATCGCAGCCTGAGCGCGGTCAACGTTAAGCTTGAACTCAACACCGGGTAGGGATCGAGTGTCGTCAATATCGCGCAACCCTGTTACTTGCGAACGCATGTAGTTAACGATTTTCTCAACTGCAGGCTCGAGCAGATCCCGATTGTAAGATGACAATTCGATATTGAGATCCTTACCCACCGGGGGTCCCATATCTTCTGCACGGGCCTCCACCTGAATACCTGAGATATTGGCTGAACGCTCGCGTATTTCTTCCAGGATCTCGGTCGCAGTATTGCGGCGCTGGGGTTGATCGTAAAGTTCGAGAAACATGCTGCCAATGCGATCGCCGCCGCCATTACGGCTGGGCTGTCCAGACATCTGCGTGCGCACACTTAGATGCTCGATACCCTCAATTTCTAACACCTGTTCCTCAACCTCCTTAATCAAGGCGTTGGTCTCATCAACGCTCATGTTACCTCGCGCGCGGATGCTGACGCTGGCGAACTTTGACTCGGCTTGGGAAAAGTAGATTAGGCCGCTGCCATACTGACCGTAGGCCCAGAATGTCGTGAACAAAATGGCTAACGTAACGGCCATGGTGACCAAGCCGTAGCGGGTGGCAAAACCTAGAACTCGCGCGTAAAAACCGGTTAAAGATCGCAGTTCTCGAGGGTCGCCTTGCTCCAAAATATCGAGTTTCTTTTGCGCTTTTTTATCCTTATTGCCAGCGCGTCCGATAATGGCGCCAATGGCTGGTCCGAAAACTAGGGCGTAGAGCAATGACCCGCTGAGTACGGTAAATACGGTCACGGGCAAAAAGCGCATGAATTTGCCAGACACACCTGGCCAAAACATCAGCGGTAAGAAGGCGGCCAAAGTCGTGGCGATAGAGGCTGTCACTGGCCAAAACATACGTTTTGCAGCGGCCAAATACGCGTCTCTACTGTTATGGCCCTCGATCATTTTGCGGTCGGCATATTCCGTTACCACAATTGCGCCATCGATTAACATGCCCAAGCCCAGCAGCATGCCGAACATAACCATGAAGTTGAACGAGTAGCCCAATAGGTAGATGAAAATCAGCGAAAACAGGAATGAGGCTGGGATACCGAAGCCAACAATCAGACCGCTACGGATACCCATAGCCGCAACTACGATAACCATCACCAAACACAGAGCGGTAAGAATGTTGCCTTCAAGCTCTACCACCTGGCTTTCTGCGTAGGGTGCTTGGTCTTGTGAATAGAAGATGTCGACCTTGGCCGGTAAGTTTGCCCGGAATGTCTCAGTGACCTTTTTGGCGTTCTCAATAGCTTGGATAACATTGCTGTCGGCGCGTTTTACGATGTTTAGAGCAATCGTGTTTTTGCCGTCCACCCGCGAATATTGAGTGCGGTCCTTGAATGTGCGACGCACCTCTGCGACGTCGCTAAGAGCGATTACTGTGTCGCCATCTGACTTTACGGGAATGTCGTAAATGTCACTGTAGTTTTCAATGACGCTAGGAACTTTAACGGCGAAGCGACCCTCACCGTTATCAAGACTGCCGGCAGGGATCAGTCGATTATTTCGCGCAATACTATTGATGATTTGTTCCGACGAAAGCCCGTAGGTTTCGAGTTCCTTAGGATCAATAACTGCTTCGAGAAGCTCTTCTCGCGAGCCCTGCAAGTCGGCAGACAAGATATCGGGCTGCGCTTCTATTAAATCCCGCAAATCCAGTGCCAGGGTGTAAAGCATACGCTCGGGCACATCACCGACCAGATTCACCTGAATGATCGGGAATTCGCTAGTCGACTGCTCTTGAATGATTGGTTCTTCCGCCGTGGTGGGGAATTCGACCTTGGCGCGATCGACAGCTTCCCGCGTGTCCATTAATGCTTGATCAAGGTCAAAGTCGGGGTCGAATTCCACCATCACTGTGCCGGCATTTTCAGCGGCATAGGCGTTGATCTCCTCTATTCCCTCCACCTGGCGCAACTCGATTTCCAGTGGCATGACCAACAGTCGCTCGGCGTCCTCGGGGGAAATACCTTCGTGCACCACCGTGATCACAAAGAAGGGCACGCTGATATCTGGATCACCCTCTACCGGAATTGAGCAGCGCGCGATCATACCGCACAGCAGAATCATGAATAGCAGTAGCAGGGTAGTTCGCGATCGGCTAATCGCAGCTTCGAGGAATCTGAACATGCTTGAGTTAAGTGCCTGTACTTAGCGACTGCGCGACCGCGCTGGTAAAGCGGTCGCGAAAGTCCGGATCAACTCGCTCACCTGCAACCACCATTTCCTGGCCCACAGTAATAATCGCCGTTTCGTTCGGCAAACCGGTTACCCACACCCCGTCAGGGCCTTCAGTGATGATTTCGATGTTGTGAAAATGCACGATGTTGTCGCTGTCCAACACTCTAATACCAATCTCACCACGGTCGTCCAGTGCAAATAAGGCAGGGCTTACCCGTTGTGCCAAGACTCGATCCACAGGGATTTTTATTTCGGCAGTGATGCCTGAGCGCAAGGCGCCATCGGTATTATCCAATTGAATTTCTACCGCGTAGGTGCGGGTTTGTGGATCGCTTTGTTGACCGACAAAGGTCACGGGACCCTGCACAGTGCGTCCATCAGTCAATACGCCAGTAGCCAACTCACCAAGTTTCAGATCAAGTACATCTTTTTCCGATACCCGGCCAACCATCAGCATGGGATTGAGGTCGACAATGGTCGCGCAACCCTGCCCGGGATTAACGTAGTCACCGATCTCCACGTGCACATCTTCCACCACACCGGCAAATGGCGCGCGAATTAAGGTTTTTTCGATGTTCAGCTGGCGCCGCTTCAGTTGTGCTGCGGTACTGGCTAAGCGCGCTTTGGCGGCAGCAATTGCGCTGTCAGAATTAAACCCTTTGGCTTCAAGCTTTAGTGCACCCTGATAATCGATACGGGCTTGTCTGACGAGTTCCTGAGCCTCAATCAATGCAGTCTGACGGTCTTCGATCGACAATTCGCAGAGCACCGCATCTGTTGCCACCACATCACCGCGCTCCACTCGGCGCTCCACCACGCGCCCGACTAGTTCGGCACGGGCATTCACAGTGCGTTTGTTCTGGGTTTTGCCACGAATGTTGGTGTAACGAATTTTCTCAACAGCGCGAATGCGCTCTGCGCGCACCCGGGTTGGGATTGAATCACTGCCGATTTCCTCTTCCATGCGATTTTGTTCAGCGATAGAGGGGTCAATCACCACAGGTGCTGAATTTATTTGGCCTGACACCAGCCAAACAGTCAGGAAAACAGCAATGGCAGAGGCCCAAATATAGGTGGAACGCATGAATCAATCCAAAGTGGTTAGAATTTACGTTACTAAACGTAACACAAGGCGGCGTAAGATAGCCAAAAGTTAGCCAAAGTGCTACCAACAAAAAGCAAAAGAATCGAAATTCAGAGCAGATTAGGGTCGCATGGCTCAACGGAGCGTGAAAGTTGTATGCGTATTGAGTCAGTAAGGCATTTCAGCCGGCTTAAAGTTTCAACTCGAGCCGCGCCCTACAATAGCGCGCCCGCTTTATTCGACGTCGCAGTTTTCGGCACGGGTACTGACAATAGCCGCTGGGTTAGCAGCTATTGTCCTGAGGGTCATCGCGCCCCTATCAGAGCTCGGGGCGCATCGGCAGAAACTGACTACGCAGCGGCACTGGGGCGTGCAGCCATACGCTCATACCAAGCGTGAATGTGGGTCAGCTCTTGATCGTAGGGTTGGCCTACAGAGCCGCCGAAGGTAAGAAAGCAGTAGAGTAATACGTCTGCCATACTGATTTGCTCGCCCCCAATGAACGCGCGTCCATCAGCCATCAAATCGTTGAGCCAAGCAGTTTTTTCCCGCGCGATTTGCTTTAGCCCATCGGCAGCGTCAGGAATCGTGGTCATGCGCTCTTTGAATAATGGCAGACCCTCGCTGTAGCGGAATCCGCTGGTTAAAGGTTCGCAAATATTCAGATCTACCCGCCGTGTCCACATTCGTGTGTTGGCCCGAGCCTCGGCAGAATCGCCCATTAAAGTAATACCACTGGCTTGCTCATCAAGGTATTCGCAAATAGCGGTAATCTCGGCCAAAATTTCGCCGTTATTCATTTCTAGGCAAGGCATTTGACCAGCTGGATTTAATGCCAAGTAAGGTGTCTGACGATTCGCGCCGGCCATTAGATCGACCGCTTCAAGTTCAAGCGCTACGCCGCATTCAGCAGCATACATACGCACGACATGGGGGTTTGGCCCCACAGAGTTATACAGTTTCATAAATTCCCCCTGGTTGTAGTTAAGTTGTGTGGCTTAAGGCTACCACTCGCCAATATTTTCCATGCTCAGCCAGGGCTCCGCGGGCGCTAACGCCTCGCCGGCTTGGAGTAGTTCAACAGATATACCATCAGGTGATCGCACAAAGGCCATGCGCCCGTCTCGCGGCGGCCTGTTAATAACCACATCGTTACTGGCCAAGCGCTCACAGGTGGCATAGATGTCGTCGACCCGATAGGCCAAATGGCCGAAGTTGCGACCGCCGGAGTAAGACTCGGGATCCCAGTTATAAGTCAGCTCGACTTGCGAGCTCTCGTTTCCGGGCGCACTGAGAAAGACCAGAGTGAAACGTCCTTGGTCGTTGTCATAGCGCCTCAGTTCTTCAAGGCCTAGGGCATCACAGTAAAACTTCAGCGACGCTTCGAGGTCAGAAACCCGAACCATGGTGTGCAGGTATTGCATAACAATCACAGTGGCAAAAAACCCAGTGTAGCGGCAACCGCGGGTTCCCGGCTACCCATCCAAAACCCAGTGGCTAGCGAAGTATTGCTCAGCAAAACAACTCCACGTCTGGGCAGACCCTTTAGCCAGTAACGGCGTCAACAAACCACTAAATACTGCTGGTCTCGTCTCGAGGGCACTGGTTTTGAATTGCTGGTGTGTCAGCGCTGCACCCAGCCGCCGCTAAAGGGTATTGCCTGACCGACGAAAAAGTCACTGTTATCGGATGCCAAAAATAGTGCGAACTCTGCATCTTCCCTAGCGGTTGCCAACCGTCCAAGAGGTACCTGTCGTCGCAATGACTTTTTAAACGATTCTTGCTCGCGCAGGGACTCGGGATAATAAACGGGATTTTCCACATAATTCTGGGCGATCAGATTGACCTGAACATTATGCGGCGCCGCCTCAACGCCCAGAGCCTGCACATAGCCCACCTGTGCTGCGCGCGCAGCGCTATAGGCGGCGAGTGTGCGCATGCCGCGCAATGCTGCAGCACTGCCATAGACAACAATTTTTCCCGCCCCGCGCTGCATCATTTGTGGCAGCACTGCCCGGCACAGTCGGTGCAGCGGATGCACCATGATGTCGAAAGCTGTATGCCAGTCATCGTCACTGAGTTCAGCCGTTGCAGTGCCGCTAAAGTTGGCTGACGCCAGATTTGCGATTAATACATCGATATCCCCGGCACTTTTTACCAGTTCCTCGCATCGGCCAGCAGCGCGTAAATCAGAGGTATCGGTAGTGACGATCGCTCCTTCAGCAGTGAAGAGTTCTGCAGTCGCAGGACCCATGTAGTCATCGGCTTGGGTAATCAGTACGCGTTTATTCAGCAGGCGCTGTGTCATGGTTGTGCTCCAGCAAAAAGAACCAAGGCTAGCATGCAGTTTGTTCGAGTGCTGACGAAAGCGTGAGGAATAAAACCATACCAGTGTATAATGCTGCGCCGTTTCGGATCCCGACAAGAGGAAAACAAGAATGACAGAACAGGCTGTATCCAGAGTGCAACGCGGCGGCTTGCAGGTGGCCTCAGAGCTCGACGCATTGATCTTAGATCAAGCTATTCCGGGCACCGGTGTGTCCATAGAAGATTTTTGGGCTGGATTCGAACGCTGTCTGACCGAATTAGGGCCGGTAAATAAGAAATTATTGGCATTGCGAGAAGAATTTCAGCAACAGATTGATCAGTGGCACCTAGACCGCAAGGGCCGAGCCATTGATGCGGCAGAGTACAAAGCATTCCTGCAAGACATTGGTTACCTGCTGCCAGAACCGGACTCAGTAACGATTACCACAACTAAAGTCGATGACGAGATCGCAAAGATTGCCGGCCCCCAGTTAGTGGTACCAGTAATGAATGCGCGTTATGCCTTGAATGCAGCAAATGCCCGTTGGGGTAGCCTTTACGATGCCTTTTACGGCACTGACATCATTCCCGAGTCGCCGGGCAACGAAAAAGGCACCAGTTACAATCCGGCCCGGGGCGAATTAGTGGTTGCGCGAGTCGCGGAAGTGCTGGATGCCATGGTGCCGCTCGCTCAGGGCAGTCATAGTGACGTTGTAGCCTACGGCATCGGCGCCAGTGATGATGGTCAGCGTCAATTGCGCGCGATTTTGCAAGATGGGGGCAACACCCCCCTAGCTGACCCCAAGCAACTTGTTGGATTTGTCGGCGAGCCTGAACCCAGCAGTATTTTGCTGGTTCACAACGGTCTGCACTTGGATATTTTAATCGACGCTAGCCATCCGGTCGGTGCGGTGCATCCGGCGGGAGTGAAGGACGTTGAGATAGAGTCTGCCATAACCACCATCCAAGACTGCGAGGACTCGGTGGCTGCCGTAGATGCAGAAGACAAGTGCGTTGTATACGGCAATTGGCTGGGCCTAATGAAAGGCGATCTTCAAGAAGTCATGGAGAAGGGTGGTCAACGCGTGGTGCGAAAACTCAATCCGGATCGTCAATATACCGACCTCCAGGGTCAGCCGCTGAGCATGCACGGCCGTAGTCTAATGCTAGTGCGTAATGTGGGTCACCTTATGACTACCGACGCAGTACTAGACGCTCAAGGCAATGAAGTCCCAGAGGGATTTCTTGATGGTTTTGTCACCGCACTGTCGGCCATACACGATCTTCAAGGAGCAGGGCAGGTGCGTAACTCGCGAGCCGGCAGCGTCTATATCGTAAAGCCGAAAATGCACGGGCCAGACGAAGTGGCGTTGGCGGTTGCATTGTTCGACCAGATTGAAGAGACACTGGGCTTGACTCGTAATACGTTAAAAATCGGTGTTATGGACGAAGAACGCCGCACCAGTATTAATTTAAAAGCCTGCGTTGCCGAGGCCAAAGACCGCATCGTATTTATCAACACAGGATTCCTCGATCGCACCGGTGACGAGATTCATACCAGCATGCAGGCGGGTCCGGTATTGGCCAAGGAAGAGCTAAAAGCACAGACCTGGATTAAGGCGTATGAGGACTCAAATGTAGACGTCGGACTGTCTACCGGATTTCGCGGTAAGGGTCAGATCGGCAAAGGTATGTGGCCTAAACCTGATGAGATGGCGGAGATGTTGGCAGTAAAAGCCGCTCACCCCCAAGCAGGCGCGAGCACAGCATGGGTGCCGTCGCCTACGGCAGCGTCACTGCATGCACTGCACTATCACGAAGTCAGTGTCGCGTCAGTACAACAAGAACTGCAAGCGCGAACCCCAGCCAGTGTTGACGACATCCTGCAAATCCCCTTGCTTGGAGGTAAGAACCTTGCCGCTGACGAAGTACAAAGCGAGCTAGACAACAATGCCCAAGGCATTCTGGGATATGTGGTGCGATGGATTGATCAGGGCGTGGGATGTTCGAAAGTGCCCGATATCAACGATGTAGGTCTTATGGAAGATCGGGCGACGCTGCGGATTTCCAGTCAGCACATCAGTAACTGGTTACATCACGGCATTTGTTCAGAACAACAGGTGCTCGAAACCTTGCAACGCATGGCAGCGGTAGTGGACGAGCAGAACGCGGGCGATGACGAATATCGCGCGATGGCGCCAAATTTTGAGGATAGCGTCGCATTCCAAGCCGCATGCGACCTCATCTTCAAGGGATTGGAGCAGCCTAGCGGTTATACCGAGCCGGTACTGCATGCGCGTCGCCGCGAGGCTAAAGCGAAATACGCAAGCACCTAGGCGGCGGGTAATAGTATGGCAAGTCTTAGCGGAAAGTTTGCTTTGGTAACCGGTGCCGGTCGCGGTATCGGCGCGGCGACAGCGGAGAAATTAACCGCGGCAGGCGCCCGGGTTCTGGTCAATGATCTAGACCCAGATGTTGCGGCTGAGGTGGCGGCTCGGCTTGACGGTGCTGTAGCGTACCCGGCCGATCTAAACGAGGCCGCAGCGGCAGACGAACTGGTCGAGTTTGCATTATCAGCATTCGGCGGTCTCGACATCGTCGTTAACAATGCCGGTTATATCTGGCATAGCGCCATCCATAACATGACGGACGAACAGTGGGATGCCATGCTGGACATTCACGCCGGTGCGCAGTTCCGCATTCTGCGTGCCTATGGGCGCTGGTTGCGTAGCGTGGCCGACCAGACCTCGCCAGTGCGCAAAGTAGTCAACATATCCTCCACTATGGGGCTGCATGGCGGCGCTACCCAGCTTGCCTACTCAGCAGGTAAGGCAGCGGTGGTGGGCCTTACAAAAACCCTAGCAAAAGAATGGGGGCGCTTTAACGTCACAGTCAACGCGGTAGCTTTTGGCGCGATTGATACGCGCCTAACCAGCCCCTATGAAAACGAACCCAACATATCGATGGTTAAGGGTCAGCCGCGCAAGGTGGGGTTGAGTGTCGAGCAAATTAAACAGGCCGAGGCAGCCTCACCACTGGGCAGAATTGGCAGTGTCGAGGACGCCGCCAATGCGATTTATCTCATGTGCATACCAGAATCCAATTGGATCACCGGTGAAGTACTACTCGCCAGCGGCGGTGTTCGCAGCTAGCAAGAGCATTTCTCGCCAGACAGCTTACCCGCAAACCTGTCAATCAGTGGGATCTAGGGTCGCCAACCCCCTTGGGGATCCGAATGTTATTCACCAACTGTTGTACATCATCGGGTACATCCGGCGTCAGTCGAGAGACCGCAAAAGCCACCGAGAAATTCAGCAACGCACCGACTGTGCCGATACCTTCCGGCGAAATTCCAAACCACCAGTGTTCAGCAGAGTTCAACTCCGGTGCCACAAACTTAAAGAACACGATGTAGCTGAAGCAGAAGATTAAGCCCACCAGCATGCCGCTGATCGCGCCCTCTTTATTCATGCGGCGGTCAAATATGCCAAGCAGAATCGCTGGAAACAGTGAGGCCGCAGCCAGCCCAAATGCGAAGGCCACCACCTGGGCAACGAAACCCGGCGGATCGATACCGAGGTAGCCAGCGATCAAAATCGCGGTAACCGCAGCAACACGGGCATAAAAGAGTTCCTGACGATCAGTAAGACCCTTAGCCATGGTCTGTTTCAACAAGTCATGAGAAATCGACGTAGAAATAACCAGTAGTAGCCCCGCCGCAGTAGATAGGGCGGCCGCCAGACTCCCAGCAGCCACCAGAGCGATCACCCAACCGGGCAGTTGCGCTATTTCGGGGTTGGCTAAAACCATAATGTCGCGATCCACATAGACCTCGTTGTTAGACGCGGTAGGCGTATTGGTTACGGTGCGAGAGCCGTCGGGGCGGCGCGTATCGTCAAAGCTGGGTTTGCCATCGAATGGCGCCCCAGGGTAGTACTGAATACGTCCGTCGTTATTTTTGTCTTGCCAGCCGATCAAGCCAATGTCTTCCCAGCTTTTGAACCAACCTGCCACCTCTGTGTATTGGGTGTTGTGCACCGTATCGACAAAGTTAAGTCGCGCGAAAGCTCCGACAGCGGGGGCGGTGGTATATAAAAGCGCGATAAACAGCAGCGCATAGCCAGCGGATTTGCGCGCATCCGAAACCTTCGGAACGGTAAAGAATCGCACAATCACATGGGGCAGTCCGGCCGTTCCGATCATCAGCGCCATAGTGATAGCAAAGACATCAATCTTGCTCTTCATCCCCTCGGTATAAGGCGCGAACCCTAACTCCACCAGCGTGTTGTCGAGTTTTTGCAGCACCGATAAACCAGAGCCGTCGGCAACCTCAGCACCTAGGCCGATTTGCGGAATCGGAATGCCAGTAACCAGCATGGAAATGAATATGGCAGGCACCAGATAGGCAAAGATCAGCACGCAGTATTGAGCGACCTGGGTATAGGTTATGCCTTTCATGCCGCCCAGCACGGCATACATGAATACAATAGCCATACCTACGACCACACCCCAAAAAATAGGGATGTTGAGAAATTGCGAAAATACAATTCCGACCCCGCGCATTTGACCGGCAACATAGGTGAAAGAAATCAGAATCAGACAGATCACTGCAACCACTCGGGCAGCCGTAGAGTAGTAACGCGAACCGATAAAGTCCGGCACCGTGAATTCGCCAAATTTACGCAGATAAGGCGCCAATAGCAGAGCTAAAATCACATAGCCGCCGGTCCAGCCCATAAGATAAACCGTACCGTCATACCCCATAAAGGCGATGATGCCCGCCATCGAGATAAACGACGCAGCACTCATCCAATCCGCTGCTGTAGCCATGCCGTTAGCAATAGGGTGAACGCCACCCCCAGCGACATAAAATTCATCGGTGGATCCGGCCCGCGACCAGATGGCAATGCCGATATACAGCGAAAACGACAGGAAAACGAAAAGGTAAGTAAGCTGTTGGGCATCCATATTAGGCGTCATCCTCATCGTCGTCGGAAACGCCGAATTGGCGGTCAATCTTTTTCATCTTATAGGTGTAATAAAAGATTAGGCCAATGAACACATAGATAGAGCCCTGCTGAGCCCACCAGAAACCGAACTTGAAGCCAAAAAAAGTAATCTGATTGAGTTGCTCAACCAGCAGAATGCCGAAACCAAAAGAAACCGTGAACCATATCGCCAGCAGCACCAACATTAATCGAATGTTCGCTTTCCAGTAATCCTGATTGTCCATTACACCCCTCCAAAGACAGCGCCCACGGCCAGTGGGCACACACAAAGTACCCGAAACCAACGTGTCGGGGAACACTCTCTATTACCGATATATTAAGACGGGCGACAGGGGATCGACCTCATACCCAATAGTCGTTAGCCTTAAACCCTTTTAGGGGGGAATATGTCGAAACCAGTTCAGCCGATTCGGCCTGCCGCGACGGTCATCGTGGTGCGTGAAGCATCATCGAGTTACGAAATTTTCATGCTCAAACGCACCAGTAAAGCCAGCTTTGCCTCGGACATGTATGTGTTCCCAGGAGGGCGCGTTGACGCGGACGACCACCTGCACAAATACGACGCCTATCGGCATGGGCCTACCGAGGCTCAGGCGCCCCAAGTCAAAGCCCTAGGAGATGAGTGGCGCGGCTTCTGGATCGCGGCGATCCGCGAGACCTTTGAAGAGGCAGGCCTGTTGCTGGCCTATGATCAGAGTGGCGAGTTGATTTCGTTTGCCGACGAGCCAACTCACGAGCGGTTTGCGGCCTATCGCGACCCATTGCATGACGGCGCGGTCTCGTTGCTGGAAATTTGTCAGCGCGAGTCTCTACGCTTGGCCGTAGACCATGTGCACTTCTACAACCGATTTATTACCCCACTGGGTCGTCCTCGGCGTTTCGATACCCGATTTTTTATTGCCAGCGCGCCGGAGAGTCAGCGTGGCACCCATGACGCCCAGGAAACCGTTGACAGCATCTGGATCAGCCCCCAGCAGGCTCTGGCCCGCCACGCCGAGGGTGAGTTCGGGCTTATGAACGTCACCCGTATTCAGCTTGAATGGCTGTCAGAGTATGCGAACAAGCAGGCCTTATTGGAAATGTCAGAAAGCAACACGACATTCCCCACTCGGCGACCTATACTGCCGGTCAAAGACTAGCGAATAGGTTTCGTTATATGTCTCAGCAAGCAGATGTTGTCGTTAGAGATTTTGCGCTTTCAAGTGATCTAGCCGCGATAAAAAAGATATGGCGCGAAATCGGCTGGTCTGATTCCGCGAGTGTGGAAGCTGGATTGGAAATTAGCTACGCGGTTGGGCACACCAGTGTGGCGACGATAAGAGGCGAAGTGGAGTGTGCGGTGCAAACCGTTCCTGGGCACATGTGTTTACATCAGAGTGATTTGCCCTTATGCGTCGTGGCTGCAGTCACCACCAGCCGTGTAGCGCGCGGGCTGTCTTTAGCGCAGAAACTTACTGTGCGCGAACTGGCCATAGCTGCTGACCGGGGCGATGCGGTTGCAGCCCTTGGCATGTTTGATCAAGGTTTCTACGACAAAGTGGGTTTTGGTACTGGGGCCTACCACAACGAATTTGCCTTTGACCCAGCGACCCTCGCCGTCGCAAGAGAACTATCCACACCACGCCGTTTAGCGGTTGCAGACTTCGCTGAAATGCATCAAGTGCTCATTGCCCGACCTCGGAATCACGGTGCAGTGACCATAACTTCAGCCGAATTTTTTCGTGCGGATATCGCTATGAAAGAAGACGGTTTTGGTCTTGGTTTCGCTACGGATAATTGTCTAAGCCATTTTGTATGGATTACCGGCAAGGCAGCGCATGGCCCCTATCGGGTCGAGTGGTTGGGCTATCAAAATGGCGAACAGCTACTCGATCTGCTGGCATTACTGAAGTCGCTCAGCGATCAACTTTACTCCGTTCGCATGATGGAGCCTCCGGAAATCCAGCTGCAGAGTCTGTTACGTCGTCCATTTCGGTCTCAGGCGATCGCCAACGAAGGTAAGTTTCTGGCTGAGCAAGAGGCATACGCGTGGTATCAATTGCGCATATTGGATGTGGCTCAGTGTATGGCTGCGGTGGTGTGGCCGGGCGCTCCGCTGCGATTTCAGTTAGCGCTACACGACCCAGTACAGGCGTTATTGGTCGATCATTCCGGATGGCAGGGTGTGCAAGGCGATTACGTTATTGAGTTAGGTGCAACATCTTCAGCCCGACGAGGCGTAGAAACCGGGTTGCCAGTGTTAGACTGTTCTGTAGGCGCGTTGAGCCGACTGCTTTGGGGCGTAACTCCAGCATCCAGTTTACGTCTTACCGACGATATGCGTGCAGACGAGAAATTGTTGTCGAAATTAGACCGAGTATTCACCGAGCGCCCCCATCCATTTTGGGACTTTTAATGGGTATAACACAGCACCATGCAAGGTAACGTTTGAGTAAGCTGAATAACGAAACAGTACTGCGTACGCTTGGATGGAAGTCGTCGTTTGCGGATCTTAGCGGCGCGCATTTGGCCGAGCCAAATCGAAGCCTGCATCGGGTAACAGAAGTGCAGCGCACTGGTCTTATCGTCGCCCCATTGCTCGAAGATGGACGTAACGACGTACCCGTCGGCGGTAAATGGTTTCAGCGTCCCGAGCGCGAACGACCCACGGTGGGCGATTGGGTGATCCTTGATTCTAACGACGGCAGGCTCGTTGAACTTTTGCCGCGCACGAGTTTGCTGACGCGACTCAGTCCTGCCGGCAATGGCACTGTGCAACTGATCGCGGCGAATGTAGATTCTGCCTTTGTCGTAACCTCCTGCAATGCGGACTTCAATGTACCGCGGTTGGAGCGTTATGTATCAGTAATACTCGAGGCCAATATAGAGCCGGTCATCGTTTTAACTAAAATTGACCAAGCCTTGGATCCTGAAACCTACCAAGCAGAATTGCGTGCTGCCTTTCCTACGGTTACCTATTGTGCTGTAAATGCGCTGAATCCCGAGAGCGTCGCGGACCTAAATCCTTGGTGTGCAGAGGGCCAGACCATCGCATTACTCGGTTCATCCGGAGTCGGCAAGTCAACATTAGTCAATACCTTGATGGGTGGTGAAGTCCAGCGTACTCAAGCAATTCGCGAAGAAGATGGTAAAGGTCGGCATACCACCACCTACCGCTCGGCACACCTATTGCCTAAGGGTGCCGTGATCCTCGACAGTCCGGGCATGCGCGAGTTCCAGATGGGCGATGCCGACGCAGGAGTGGCCGAATTATTTGACGACATTGAAGCTCTGGCCCAAGCTTGCCGCTTCAGAGATTGTGCGCATAATGCGGAACCAGGCTGCGCGGTACAGGCCGCTATTGCCCGGGGTCAGTTAGACCCGCGCAGGCTCGCGAGCTACAACAAATTAAGAGGCCAATAGCGGCAACATAGGAGTCACCTATGGCGAACTTGATCGCCCCTAAAGTCAAACAGCAAGCCGTATCGGTAACTCGCAAAATGGCGGCATCACTACCGGGACTGCGCGAGATCGCCAAGGCCCGTGGGCTCAAGGTGCATCATTTGGGGGCCGGATATCCGCACCCGGAAGTCACCGACCCGCGTGGTTTTCTGCAGCATCAAACTGACTATTTTGACTATGTAAAAGAACAAGAGCGGCACAATGATCCCAATGTGTTGCCGGAATATCTGCGCGAGAGTTACTCCTACACCGACACTCTGGGTCCCCAAAGCGCCCGCGAGACATTCGCCCATGTGTATGGAAAAGACTGGAACCTAGCCATAGATCCGGAAAGACTTATACCTACCGTTGGGGCATCTGGAGGCATCAGTCTAGCCTGTTCATTATTTGAGCGCAGTGGCGAGCCGGTAGCCTATATCACAGATGCACCAACCTATGCGGGATTCACCGCACGGGCTAGCTTGTGCCAGCATGCGACGATTTTTAGTGTGGAAATGGACGCTGAAGGGGCGATACCAGAGCGCATGCGGGCGCAAATAAAAGCCGCCCGTGACCAAGGCTACTTTGTGCCTTTCTACTACACGGTACCAGACGGACATAACCCTGCCGGCTTTTCATTTAGTCAGGCACGTCGGGAGCAGATTGTTGAAGTTCTGCGCGAAGAAGGCGTATTGGTATTAGAGGACGCACCATACCTGTATATCAACTACGCAAAGCCGGCAGATCGCGCGCAAACCTTCTTAAGTATAGATTCCAGACAAACCATCCATTTATTTACCGGCTCAAAAATTGGTTTTCCCGGTCCCAGAGTCGGATATTTGTACAGTGATGCAACCATCAAGATCGAAGGTGGCGAAGAAGTACCGTTAACCACTCTAGCCTTAACCGAGTCCAGCGCCGACCTGTTATTTCAAAACCCAGCGGCCCTGCGAGGCTTCGAGGCTCTCCTGCATCGACGCGAGGAAGACGGCCAGTACACAAAGCGCGACAGTATGTGGCCGCTAGCGGAAGATAAACTTGGCGTCTACCGCGAAAACAGAAAAATACTACTAGACACCCTAGAAGTGGAGTTAAAGGATCATAAAGAACACTTCGAGTGGACCGTTCCAGACGGCGGCTTCTTTTCGGTATTTACCTTTAAGCGCGTTGCTGGAAAACCGGCAATACAAACCGATGACGCACTAATAGAGCAGTTGGTGAAAGAACACGGCATTGTCGTAATTCCCATGTACGATTTTTACCCAGCGGACGCGCGGCAGCGCGACCCTGGAGCGGGGATGAACCAATTGCGGCTGAGTTTTTGTTTTAGCGAAAGCCAGGGTGACGCGCGTCGTGCCGACATGCGCGAGGCAGTAGAAGCCTTTTGTACCGCAGCGAAACGGCTGGTCGGGGTATCTGGCGATACAGCATAACTGAACTGTCCTAGGGTTTGCGCGGATGCTCTAAAGGCGGCGCTCGCTGATCAGGGGCGGACGCTCTACACCGGCTAAATAGCGCACAATAGCTCTGGCATTTCCCCTACAGACAACTTATGTTTGGGGTATCAGGATGCTACGTTAGCCACGGAGCTGCCAAATAAGTATCGCTCGAGACGACATGACCACAACCCAAGCGCAATTCGAAACTTGGCTAGGCTCAAGCCCGGTACTGCAATCATTGCAGTCGGGATTGGTTGAGTTGACGCGGCGCATGACCAATGTAAAGGAGCGTCTCGATCGTGCTGAGCGTCAGGGTGAAATCGCGATAAAGAGAACCAACGTCTCAGCCAGCAAAACCATAGAAACGCCGATATTCAATCTTTAAGCAGCGGTCCACAATGCAAGTAAGGCCTCCGGCCTCCGCAACGTGAATGCCGTCGACGCTTATAACACCAAGCTGTAGCCACAAAAATCGCGCGCCAATAGTCACCGCCTCTTCAGCAATAGCGGGTACGGCGCTGGATTCTCTAAACACATTTACCAAAGCAATAGGGCCTGTCTCAGCCACCGCGGTGGACAAATCTGGATAGCTGCGAGCACCTAAAACATGTTCCTCGCGCGGATTAATCGGCACGATCGTATAACCCAGATTTTGCATGACCCGGGCGACGTCATGGCTGGGTCGAGCCGGATTTGCGGACAGTCCCACCACAGCGATTTTTTGTTCGGTTAAAGCGGCTTTCATGTCCGTATCAGATTGCCATTGGGCCAGATTCATGGGTGTCCTTATGCGCAAATCCACTTTGCATCAACATATTCAGGCGATGCAAACTACGCTTTGAGTGCAAGGAGTTCAAATTGAGCCTTAAAGTAAAAGTTTTGCTTGGGCTGCTGCTGTTGGCGGTAGCCGCAGCAACCTATTTTATGTTCTTTACGGCGACCATCAGCGTAACAAGCCAGCCCGGCGACGCGCGCGTAGCCATTAATGGTCAGTTCATAGGGACCACACCGATCGAGAGCCACAGCATAAGTCCGGGGCGTTACCAAGTAGAGGTGACTCACAGTCATTATGCGCCGCAGACCGAGCAGTTGGACATTAGCTTGGGCGATCACATGCAACGCAGTTACCGGCTGGAAGCCGGGGAGGGCGTTATAGAGTTAATGTCCAATCCCAAAGGCGCATGGGTGGAAGTAAACGGCGAGCGCTTGGCTGCGATAACGCCCACTCAGATTACCCTTACCTCAGGTACGCACCGAATCCGCATGGGCAAGGCCGAGCGGCGCAACGCCAAGACAGAACTGGTGCTTAAATCCGGGTCAACCCAGCAAGTCAATTTAAACCTAAGCATGGATCCCCATGGCAGTCTGTCCCTAAAGCTCAGGCCCGCAAGCGCGAAGGTAGAGATCATCGGCACCGATATTAAATATAAGCCCGGAGTGCGCCTGCCAATGGGCGAATACTCGCTGCAGGTCAGCCGTTCCGGATACGTTACCCAGAGCAAACGCATCACCATTCAATATGGTGACAACACCGAACAAATCACCTTGGCCCGGGGTTACGGCAAACTTAAAGTGAACACAGAACCGGCGAATAGTCTGGTCGACGTTACCCCTGCGGGCGGCGATCCCCGAATGTATGTTGCGGGCAAGCGATTGCCCGCAGGTAAAGTAGCCGTAACGGTAAGAGCGATGGGTTATCGAACACAGACAAAAACGGTGAGCTTGACGCCGGCAGGGAAAACCGTGAATTTCAAACTGAAAAAGCTGCAAGCCGTACCAGGTGAAGTGCTAAGTGATGACTTAACAAGCGGCGGCACCGCGCCGGAAATGGTCGTCGTGCCTGCAGGTGATTTCATCATGGGCAATGCAAACGGCAGTCGGCAAGAGGCACCGACCCGAACAGTGCAACTTACCCAGCCCTTTGCAGTAAGCAAGTACGAGGTCAGCGTCGCCGAGTTTTTGCGCTATGCCGAGGACACTGGCGTGGCCGTGCCCAAGAAGTTAACCGCCGCCTTGGCAGCGAACGACCTCACCGAAAGCAGCCCAATGGTCCATGTTTCGCACCAACAGGCCACCAAGTACGTGCGCTGGCTAAGTGTCCAAACTGGCGCGCGTTATCGGTTGCCCACGGAAGCCGAGTGGGAATACTTCGCCCGTGCGGGCAGTCAAAACGCTTACTTTTTTGGCGACAACCCGCAGCAGTTATGCGAATACGCCAATGTTGCAGATCAAACAGTAAAGCGCCGCTACCGGGCTTGGACAGTCATCGACTGCAACGACGGTCAGGACACACCGCGTAAACGTGGGCAGTACAGGCCCAATGCCTTTGGTTTGCACGACACCCACGGTAATGTGTCTGAATGGGTAGCCGACTGTGGTTTACCAGATTATTCCAGCGCTAGTCGAGACGGTGCTCAGGTGGGACAAGGTCAGGGGTGCAGTAGTCATGGCCACCGAGGCGGCTCATGGGATTCAGGGCAGGAAGAGACCGCCAATAGCTTTCGCAAAGCCGCCCATGGCGGCAATGGTGATCGCGGCATCCGACTGGTCCGAGAATTGTAGTTGAGCTATTGGAGGGTCAAGGTCCGCGTACCGCGGTACTCCGCCTCGAGGCATAAACCAAGGCGGACAAATCTTAACCCAGAAATCACCGGATCGATGCGAACTACTGGCACCCGCGCGTCTTGTCGCTATACTTCTGTAATCCAAAAGTGAGCAAAAAGATATGAACTCGAGTAACGCGTTCCGTGAAGAAGTCCGAGGCTGGCTAGAAGACAACTGCCCAGCATCCATGCGCACGCCGATGGTGGCGGATGAATACCCGGGTGGTGGCCGCAGAGCCCAGTATAAGAATGCCGACACCAAACTTTGGATGGACCGCTGCGCAGAGCGTGGCTATACCGTGCCAAGCTGGCCGAAAGAATATGGCGGTGCGGGCCTCGACAAAGACGAAGTCGTCGTGCTGCAACAGGAAATGCAGCGCATAAATGCCCGTCCAGCGTTGGTCGGCATGGGCCTAAGTATGATAGGTCCGGCACTACTGGAATACGGCACCGACGCGCAGAAGCAAGAGCACTTACCGAAAATTGCCCGCGGTGACATATGGTGGTGTCAGGGCTACAGTGAACCAGGATCTGGTTCAGACCTAGCAAGTTTACGCACCTCCGCAGTAGAAGACGGCGACGACTTCATCGTTAACGGGCAGAAAATATGGACCTCGGGGGCCGACAATGCCGACTGGATGTTCTGTCTTGTGCGCACCGATTTCGATGCACCGAAGCACGACGGCATCTCCTTTGTGTTATTTGATATGACTACACCGGGTATCACCGTAAAACCGATCTTGCTGATCAGCGGTTACTCGCCGTTCTGCGAAACGTTCTTCGACAACGTCCGCGTGCCAAAGAGCAACTTAGTGCATGAGCTAAATAAAGGCTGGACCGTAGGCAAGCGCTTGTTACAGCACGAGCGCTCGATGATTGGCGGTATCGGCGGCGGTCAAAAGACCACCTCAATCGAAGAATATGCGCTGCAGTACGTCGGCAAAGACGCCAACGGCAAAGTCGCCGACCCGGTGCTGCGTAATCAAATCCTAGCTCATCGCATGAGCGACAAAGCATTTGGCTTAACCATGCGTCGGAGTGTTGAGGAGTCGGCCACGGGTACAGCCCCTGGCGCCGTATCCTCAATGTTTAAGTACTACGGCACTGAGCAAAACAAGGGTAAATACGAATTGTTGCTAAACGTGTTGGGAACTCAGTCCCTAGGTTGGCAGGGCGATGCGTTCGAGGAAGACGAACTAGGCACCACCCGAGCTTGGCTCAGATCAAAAGCCAATTCAATCGAAGGTGGCACTTCAGAAGTGCAACTAAACATTCTTGCCAAGCGAGTTTTGGGCCTGCCGGATTAGTGTAAGCTGCCGCCACTCGGCCCAAGTCGCGAAAGCAGCCAGCGGCTAAAAACTAGATCGCGATCCCGGTCAGCATGGGTGACTTGGGAGAGTAAGGTCATGTGCGGGAGACTTTTCTGTAATGGCCTCTCTTCTTCCGCCTAATAATCTGCAGTAAAGTTCTGCGCCTTATCACGCAAGCAAGTGTTTGCTCGCTCTTAAGGCATTTTTACACGGGTCGCTGTTTCGATTGGGAAATCATATGTCTTCAGATATTCATCCGAGTGCTCAAAAGGTTCTCGATGGTGACGCTCAGATCCGCGAGCGTTACGGCGTCGTGGTTACCCGAGCTCAAGATGGTGATTGTGAATTGCACTTGGTTGTGGATCAGGGGTGGATCAATGCGGCGGGGTATACCCACGGTAGCGTAGCTTACGCGGTGATGGACAGCGCCTGTGCTTATGCCAGTGCGTCACTGCAAAAACTTGCGGTCACGGTAAACGGTAATGTGACCTATACTCGCGGGACGCAGGAAGGTGCGAGGTTGAATGTTAGGGCGCAGCTACTCAGCCAGAGCAAACGGGTGATGACGTTTAATACGCATATCACTGATGAGCGTGAGCGGTTGATCGCCCATGGCTCCTTTGTTTTTCAAATCATAGGGGATCGTTAATGCAGCAAAGCCATTCAGAATCAACATCGCGCTGGCGTACACCTATGATGCTCCTAGTGCTGATGTCTGTTGCTATGCCGATTGCGTTTAACGCTTGGTCGGCATTGCTGAATAATTTTGTGGTTGAGCGTGCGGCATTTACCGGCGTAGAAATTGGCATTCTGCAAAGTCTGCGCGAAGTCCCGGGGTTTTTGGCGTTTACTACGGTTTTTGTGCTACTGGTACTGCGTGAACAAACCTTTGCTGTGTTCTCCCTGGCGTT
The DNA here is from genome assembly GCA_913050035.1 of uncultured Gammaproteobacteria bacterium. Lineage (GTDB taxonomy): Bacteria > Pseudomonadota > Gammaproteobacteria > Pseudomonadales > Azotimanducaceae > UBA4421. The sequence goes on from CAJXAC010000006.1 coordinate 38,133, forward strand.
GTTGGGTGTGGGCGTTGCTGCTACCGGATTCTTTCCCTCTGAGTACGGTCTGTATTTCACCACGGTGCTGATGAGCATTGGTTTCCATTACTTTGAAGCGACCAAGCAGTCGCTGAGTTTACAGTGGTTGTCGAAGGCCGAGGCGCCTGCTGTGCTGGGAAAATTGATCGCTGTGGGCTCAATCACCTCGCTAATCGTCTACTCAGTGATGTGGGGACTGTTAGAAATTTTTCAGCTCGATTACGTTTGGAATTTTCTGCTGGCTGGCGGTCTATGTGCTGCTTTGGCCTTGGTTATGTGGCTGGGCTTTCCACATTTCCCTGCAAGAACCAAGCAGCATAAGACCCTCATTTTGCGCAAACGCTATTGGCTTTATTACGTGCTGACGTTTCTCTCTGGCGCGCGGCGCCAAATATTTGTGGTTTTCGCAGCGTTCCTGATGGTCGAAAAGTTTGGCTACAGTGCGTCCCAAGTGACGTTGCTGTTTTTGATTAACTACATTTTTAACTGGTTTTTTGCCGAACGCATCGGGCGGCTGATCAGTCGTATCGGCGAGCGCAATGCCCTTACTCTCGAATACATAGGACTGATTTTTGTATTTGTAGCCTATGGGCTGGTTGAAAATGCCACCCTTGCTGCGGCGCTATACGTGCTTGATCACATGTTCTTTGCGATGGCCATCGCAATCAGCACCTACTTCCAAAAGATTGCCGATCCCAAGGATATGGCCAGCAGCGCTGGAGTGTCTTTTACCATCAGCCATATCGCAGCCATAGTGATTCCTGCGGCTTTGGGTTTGGTGTGGATCTCGTCCCCATCCCTAGTTTTTTATTGTGGGGCGGCTTTTGCGCTGATGTCGTTGGTGGCGTCGCAGTTTATTCCCCGTGATCCGCAGCCTGGTAATGAAACGACTCGATCTCAAGCAGGTGGTGGCTCAGCCCCAGCGACGGTATAGCGGAATAGGTTCGCTAGGATGTGATCATGGCAGAACTCGTTCAGGTGTCTGCGCTTATGAGTCGGCACACAATTTTTGCAACGCACTATTGTCTGGTGTGGCTCGAAATGCAGTGCGGTATAAATTACATCGCTCCCGCGGGTCGGTGATATTTGGATCGTCAATAAGCTCCTGCTGCAGTGATTCCAGCACGACCTCCTGATCATCCATGAATATGCCCTGATCTGTCGGCGTATCGAGTATCAGCGAGCGTTTACCCTCGGTGCCCCAGCTGAGCCACTGGGTTTCTTGGTCATCCCGCCCCTGACCTGGGTTGCCGGTGTAGGCAAACTGTGTCCAATAGGAACTCATGCTTGCGGCTAATGCATACTGTCCTTCGTTGTGGGGATAGATATAGTCGAGTCCCATACCGCCTTCAAAATCGTTGAATGCGAACGCGATTTCCAAGCCGTGCGCTGCGCCTAAGGCAACGCTCAGGTCGAAACCGAATTGTGATGGCTCCTCGTCCCAATCAAAGCGGTATGCGTATACCTGCTCATTACCTGATTTGCGCATGTAATTGGCCAGGCTGTCCACGCCCCGGTGTTTCCACGCTTGTGCGCCGTAATATACCGCCCGTTTGTAGGCGCCCTCATCTCTCAGGCGTGGTAAAAACCCAAGCCAGTTCTCTACGTATTGCGGTGCGCGCACCATAAATAGTGAAGGTTCGTCACGGTTCGTACCGAGAATCACTGGAACCTGGTTGTGATTGTTGGCGTCGGAGAATATTTCCTCTGTGCTGAGGTCAGGGAGTACATGGCCATCACCAAAGTTGTCTGGCAGCGGGATCATGCCGAAACCGCCGCCGCCCAGTTGGGCAAAAAATTGTGCAGGGGTTTTCGCGTATAAATAGTCTCGTAGTTCGGTCTTTCGCATATCTTGGGCAAGATTTTTTGCGGCTTCGTGATTTTTTGCCAAACCGTCGGCAATCAGCATCTTGGTGACAAGCTCACGACTGCTGAGCGCCGCGCCGCCATCTTCTTGGTAGTTTTGTGCGCGGTCTAAATTTGTTGGGCTGAAACCACCGCTCTGTACGATGGCCCGATGAAATAGCCCCTTAGCCAATGGCGACGCCATCATGGCGAGAGTGTCGAACGCCCCAGCTGATTCGCCGAATACAGTAACGTTGCCTGGATCGCCGCCAAAAACCTCGATATTGCCCTGCACCCACTCCAGCGCTCGGATCACGTCGAGGGTGCCGTAGTTGCCCGAGTCGTCCAACTTGTCGCCGGTTAACAGATCCGGGTGGCTGAACCAGCCAAAGATTCCGAGCCGGTAATTGATCGTCACAATCACTACATTGCGCTGAGTTGCTAGTGCCGCGCCGTTATAGCTGCCGCCGTGTCCGATGGTATTACCGCCGCCATGTATCCATAACATCACGGGTAGCTTAGCCGCATTTGGTGGCGACCAGATGTTGAGGTACAGGCAATCTTCATTGCCGGCGATTTGGCCGCTTGGTGTTTGCTCATCTGCTCCGCTTAATAACGATGCGAATTGCGGGCAAATCGCGCCGGGTTGCAGTGCTTCAATGGTCGTTTGGCTCGCTATTGGGGGCTGTGGGGCACGCCAACGCAGCTGTCCCACGGGTGGTTCTGCGTATGGGATGCCTTGCCAACTGCGCGCACCGAGCTTATCAATAAATCCTGCGACAGAACCGCTTTCGGTGTTTCGGAGCGTGGTTTTATTCGCTACGACAGGGTGCTCTGGTTCGGTTTGCCAGGACAGATATGTTTGGCCGGCAACCACTACTAGGATGCCTAGGCCAATTAGAATGATCGCGGCCTTTCGCATCGCAGTATCCTCAGCTGCCAAGTACGGTTAATAGTTTTGCCGCTGATGCATCCATGCCGTGTTTTATAAAGGGTTCGACGGCCTCAGGTTCTACAGCGGTCCGCCAGGTGAGCAGCGTGCCTTCGGGAATTTCGCTTAAGGCCATGCTGGCGCGATGGCTTGCCAGCGGCGGGGTAGACTCTACTACTCCGTAGGTGATGGTGTGGGTGCTGTTATCGACGCTGAAAATTTGCTCGGCTAACTCTCCAGCGCCATCCATTTTAAAGCGCCTGATCTGGCCGTCGTAATCACAGGATGCCACGCCCGCCACCCAGTCTATGCGACCGGGGTCACTGATGATCTGCCAGACATCAGCAACGGCGTGAGGTAATTTAAATTCCAATTCTATGGCCATAACTCTCTCCTATTTCTAATAGATGATAGCGAGTCTGGCCTTTTAGGGTAAGGCACATGCTATTGTTTACTGTCTGAAGGACTATCTGGGGGGATAGATGCAGGGGCCGTTAGATCATATTCGGGTATTGGATTTAACTATTGCACGTGCAGGCCCTACGGCAGTGCGTTTGCTGGCCGATTGGGGTGCAGACGTCATTAAAGTAGAGCCGCCGCCGCGCAAAGACGCCCAAGGTAGTTCCGTAACCGGCAGTCGGCGTGGCTCAGACGAGCAAAATCTGCACCGTAATAAGCGCTCCGTGGCCATCGATTTAAAGAGTGCGTCAGGTCAAAAGTTGTTTCATCGTTTGGCGGTTGATGCAGATGTGGTGGTGGAGAACTTTCGCAGCGATGTGAAATTTCGCTTGGGCGTGGACTACGACACTTTGCGTGCCATTAATCCAAGGCTTATTTACGCGAGTATTTCCGGTTTTGGGCAGGACGGCCCTTATCGCAGTCGTCCTGGCGTCGACCAAATTGTTCAGGGTATGAGCGGCCTTATGTCCGTAACTGGCGAGCCCGGTACTGGCCCTATGCGCGTCGGCGTGGCAATTTCTGATACCTCGGCGGGGATGTTCCTCGGTCAAGGCATCTTGCTTGCATTACTGCACCGGGAGCGCACAGGGGAGGGGCAGTGGGTACACACCTCGTTATTAGAGGCCATGTTGAGCAAGTTAGATTTTCAAGGTGCCCGCTACACTATGGATGGCGATGTTCCTACCCAACAGGGCAATGATCATCCTACCCAAGTGCCGATGGGGACTTTTGATGCCCAGGATGGCCATGTGAATATCGCAGCTTTTGGCAGTCAGATGTGGCAGCGCTTCTGCGATGCTCTTGGTGCCAGTGAGCTATTTGCCCATCCAGATTATCAGCGTGTGAGAGATCGCGTAGGTAAGCGCGAGCAGATTAAGCAGGATATGAATCAAATTACTCGCACATATACGGTTGCGGAACTTGTGCAGCGTTTGAATGAAGCTGGGGTTCCCTGCGGGCCAATTAATGACATTGGTCAGGCTTTTGAGGATCCACAGGTTCAGCATCTAGCCATGGCGAAACCTGCACCTCATCCACAACTCGGCGACCTGAATTTGGTGCGATCGCCGATCAATTTATCCGGCTTTCCGCAATCTTCACGGTTTCATCGAGCGGCTCCGGATGCGGGTGCGGACAGTGCTGTGGTGCTTGCTGAATTAGGCCTTGAAGCTGACGAGATTCAGTCTTTGCAATCTCAGGGCGTCATCGTTTGATGCGTCTTAAAGAATCACTTGGTTATGCGGTAGGTGATCTAGGGATCAACCTTTATTTTATTTCCGCGATGACCTACCTGTTGCTGTTCTATACGGATGTCATGGGGTTATCGGCGACGGCTGCTGCGGGTGTTATCGCTTTAGCCAGGGTGGTGGATGCCATAACGGATCCGCTGATGGGTATGCTGGCTGAGCGCACACGTACGCGATTCGGTCGTCTACGGCCTTGGCTGATTCTAGGTGCCTTACCACTTGCCGCCATAACTGTGTTGACGTTCACAGTGCCGGATCTCGATGACACCGGCAAGCTGTGGTGGGCCTACACTACGTATTTGCTGTTCGGGGTGTTGTATACCGTAGTGACTATTCCGTATTCGGCATTGACCGCGTCATTGACCGACGATTACGGGGCCCGTACTCAGCTGTCTACCTGGAGAATGGCTTGTGCCTTTATTGGCGCCTTCGTGGTGTCTGTCGGTACGATCCCATTCGTTGAATTATTCGACAGTCAGGCTGACGGGTTCCAAGCTTTGATGGTGGTTTTTGCCTTTATCTCTACCGGCCTGCTGCTGATTACGTTTGCAACCACGACAGAGCGAGTAGTACCGCCAGTTGAGCAAAAATTAACGTTCCGTCACAGTCTACAGGCGGTGTTTTTAAATCCACCGTTGCTGATTGTCATCGGCATTTTCTGTTGCGGCATGCTCAGCTTCACTGTTCGTCAGACCCTGACGGCGTATTACTTTATTTATTATTTAGAACGTCCAGATCTCATTCCAAATTTCTTTGCAGCGACGCTACTAGTGATGCTGGTAGGCCTGGTGTCCGTGCCAATGTTGGCTGCGCGGTTTGGTAAGTCTGGTGCACTCATTATGGGTGCAGGACTCAGTGTCGTTGCATGTCTAGGCTTTTACATCACCACGCCAGACGCTGTTGGTTGGGTGTTTTTTTGGGGCTGTTTGATTGCGCTCGGTGGCACGCCGGTAGCGGTGCTTGGATGGGCTATGATTCCAGATACCGTGGAGTATGCGCAGTGGAAGCTAGGCATCCGCGCTGATGGCTCGATTTATTCCATGGCAAGTTTCTTTCAAAAGCTCGCCAAAGCCTTGGGTGGCGCAGGAGTGGCTCTGGGGTTGGGAATGGCTGGCTATATTGCCAAAGAAACACAAAATCCGGACACGCTGGCACGTATCCACGAGATGTTTACCCTAGTGCCCTTGATTTTAATGGTGGTACTTATCGTGCTGGCCCGCCTGCATCCATTAGATGAGCAGGCGCATGCGCGCATTAAGCAGGCTTTGGCCTCAAGCAGCGCCGGATCGGCACCACTCAAGCAGCAATAGTTTCGTTGCCATCGCTACCGCTATAGGCTGATCAAACATCAGGTGGTGGTAGGTGCCGGGTACTGTAATGGTAGGCAGGGTGCCGCCGCTCGCGGCCAACATAGAGTCGCCGTACAGAGCCCCCTCATCCTCGCTTTGTTCACCCAGCATAAGCGCTGTAGGACAGCGCATGTCGATGAACTTTTGTTGTTGGTCTACGCCCATTTCCAGATAGTCGAATAGGGCGGGATCGAATTTCCAGGTCCATCCGCCCTCGACTTCTTTGAGCCCGTAGTTGGCCATGTGCTCTAGTAGCTCTGGCGCGACGCCGGGCTGCTCTGGAATCAGTCGAAAGCGCCCCATGGCGGTTTCCTTGTCTGGATATACGCGTAATTTGCGTCCGGGTTGCACGCCTTCTCGTTCCACGCGCAGCCCCCATTCGATGTATTCCTCTGGTGGTGCCACGGTAAAGTCCATAAACAGTACGCCGCCCAGACGGTCGCCGTAATAGTGGCCGGTTTCTAGTGCAGCGAAACCGCCAAAGCTGTGGCCGATAACAAATGGGCGCGCGCCTAGCTGCGCCGCCTCGCATACCGCCCAAACCTCTTGGGCAAAGAGTTCGCCACTGTAGCGTTCGCGCCAGTCGCTGTTGCCATTCCCTGATAAATCTAGTGCCGCTACCCTAAATCGATCGGCCAAAAACGGTGCGGTAAACCGCCACCATTCCAAGTGGGCATTGCTGCCGTGAATTAGCACGATGCCGGGGTTACCGACTTCTCCCCAAGTTGCATACTCAATGGTTGCTCCAGCCACGGTGACTTGGGCGGTATTGCTGGGCATTTTTAAGGCGGTGTCGTACCAGAATGGGGTATTGCTCAATTTTTAGGTTCCGTCTAAAAAGTATGAATAGGTGAAAAACCCAGCACACTATCATGCTCGACTAAAAATAGTAGAGTGAGGCAATGAGATTTAGTACGGACAGCACAACAATCAATTGCCCGTATTGTGGCGAAGACTTTGAACTGGTAATCGATACTGGCGAGGAGGAGCAACATTACATAGAAGACTGCTATGTTTGTTGCCAGCCTATTCATTTATCGGTGTGGCTCGCCGGGGAAGAGCCGCTGGTTGTCGCGCGCCACGAAAACGAGTGCTAAAGCTAGCGCCAAGGGGGGAACCATGAGCTATTTCTTAGAGGACCTAACGGTCATTGATGCAGCCACATTTTTGGCTGGGCCGGGAGCGGCAACAATCTTGGCGGACTACGGTGCCCAAGTGATAAAAATTGAACCTCCTGAGGGCGATGGCTATCGAAGTCTTGTGGGACGTTATCCGGTGCCATATCACTGGCAATTGACGTCTCGCAACAAGCGTAGTCTGGCGTTAGATCTCGTCAAGGATGAAGGTCAAAAGGTCTTGCATAGGTTGCTTGCTCAAGCCGATGTGATGACCACAAATTTTCTGCCTGACCAATTGCAGCGTTATAAGTTGGATTACGATGCAGTTAAAGCGGTGAACCCGAAACTGATCTACGGCCACATTACCGGTTACGGTGACGCTGGTGTCGACGCTAATCGTCGGGCGTTTGATGTCACAGGCTGGTGGGCCCGCAGTGGCATGATGGAATTGATTCGCGATCCCGGTCAGGTGCCGTTATTGCCGGCGCCGGGTATGGGTGATCACAGCACTGCAACAGCGCTGTTCGCTGCAATCATGAGCGGACTCTATCGTCGTGAGCGCACGGGTGAGGGCTGTCATGTGAGCACCTCTCTGGCGGCCAATGGTGTCTGGGCCAACGGTATGGCGATACAGGGCGTGATTGCCGGCCAGAATCTGGGCTCGCGTCGGCAGAAAGGTAGTTGGCCTGCGCCGTTAGGCGACTGCTATCGCTGTTCGGACGACCGTTATATTGTGCTGGCGATTGTCAATGTGGCACGAGAATACCCACTGTTGTGTGAAGCACTAGGGCATAAAGATTGGCTACAAGACGAGCGTTTTTGCGATATCACTCAGGCGATGCAGCACCGCGATCTGTTCTACCGCATGATGTGCGAAGCGTTCGAGTCCCAGACATACGAAGAAATCGCTGGGCGACTGGAACGCTTAGGAGTGACGTTTGCCGAAGCTCAAACTATGGCGGACGTTATTGCAGATGAGCAATTGCGCGCAAATGGCATCATTGTTGAAACCGGCGAAGACGGTGGCGACTATCCGCTCACCGTAGGCTCGCCGATTCAAATCAAAGATGAACCCAAGCGACCGCCAAAGCGTGCCCCCGAAGTGGGTGCAGACAGTTTAGCGGTCTTACGGTCGATGGACTTTGACGACGCCTATATCGCGCAACTGGTGCGCGATGGCGTTGTCATTACGAGCGACTGATCGTTACCGACGTCCCTGCATAGCATCGATATTGAGCAAGGGTAAGGCGCCTTCGCCCGTGACCTGAGGCAGCTGACCGTTCCATTTCTCTGCTATGCGCAGCTGAATCAGTTCAGGATTGTCTTTCAGCGCTTGTGCTTCGCGGCGGATGGCCTCGGCTCGAGCCCGGGACGCTGCCTCGATTTGGTAGGCTTCGGCATCTGCCGCCAGTTCTCGTTCAGCGGCGGCGGCTTCGGCTTGAGTTACACGCCTTAGTTTTTCGTTTTTAGCCTTTAGTGCTTCTTGCTCAGCTTTTACTTTCTCTTCGATCGCGCGATTAAATTCTGAAGAAAAATCGAAATCGGTTATCGCGACGTTCGCTAGGCTCAAAGCACCCGCAACGCCTTTCTGATCCAGCGTGGTGTTGATGAATTCCTCAATAGCACCCTGAATGTTATTTTTCACTTCGGCGCGGCTGGTGACCAGTTCTTCTGCCGTGTACAGCGCTGTAATCGCTTTAACTGATTCCATAATCGCTGGATTGATCAGAGTGCTTTCGACAATAGCCCTCGGACCAATTTTTTGGAATGTCAGAGGGGTTACATCCGCCGTTAACGAATATTGGACCGCGACACGGGTTTGTACGACCTGCAGGTCTTTTGACGCAGCCCCTGCTTCATTCTCGGCTTTACGTAAGCGCACATCGATTTGTTCAACGCTGTCGATGAATGGTTTTTTTATGTGGAAACCTTCTTTTAAGGCTTCTGGCTGCACAGCTCCAAGTGTGCGTACGACCCCTACCCGCCCGCTATCGACGATAACGAAACTGCTGTAAAGAAGAAATACTAGGACAATTCCTATCGCAGTAATGCCTATTTGAGAGGGTTTCATAAGATGCTCCGGTAATTGTTAACTTCACCATAGCATTTTTGAGGTCTAGCGATGGTTTAATTAGTGTCTAACATGATTTTGGACCTTATATGACGGTATTTCGTCGCTTTCGATGCTGCTTTGAGGTCGTTTTACCGGCGAATGATGGTTGATTTCTTGGACTTCACGGCGACTAGATTTTCGATAACAATGAGTTCATGAGACTGGAGTGTGCTAATGATTGAATTCCATGACCCAACAGGCGCTTCGGCGCAAACCGTTGAATCTTACGACCTTGTTTTTGATATGGCTGCGAATGCTGAAGATAAGCCCACGATCGGCTTACTTGCCAACGGCTTTGCCGACTCCGAGCGTTTTCTCAGCTTAATTGGCGACGCAATAACGGCGCGCTATCCCTCGGTAAATCTAAAACTATGGAATAAGGGCAATGCCTCAATTCCCGCGCCTGAGGGTATGTTGCAAGAGATACGCGAGAGCTGTCATGCGGTGGTGGCGGCTTACGGCCACTGAGGCAGTTGCACTTCCGGCACCGTGCGTGACGGCGTTAACTTGGCTCGCTTAGGTATACCCGCAGTAGCACTGGTGACAGAAGACTTTTGGCCCCAGGGCGATTTCGTTGCGAAGTCGCTGGGTATGCCGGATATTCCGCGGGTGCAATTGCCGCACCCACTGGCAGGCACTGGCGTGGAAAACTTACGCTCGGTGGCCGAGCAAATCGTCCCGATACTGATTCAAGGCTGGTTGCGTGACTGATCTGTTACAAGCAGAAGATGAGACTCAGGCACTTGAGTTACTGCACAGTAAGGGTCTGACAGATGGGCTGCCGGTAGTGATTCCTACGCCGGATAGAGTTGCGCGGCTGGTCTTGGCGACGGGGCTTGACGCGGATTTGCTGCTAGGCGAAATGGGTCCGGGCAATGGTGCAGCGACGGTGGAGAAAGTCGCTGTAGCAGCCTGTATGGCTGGTTGTTTGCCTGATCATATGCCGGTAGTACTGGCGGCGGTGCAAGCGGTACTGCAGCCAGAATTTGATCTCACCGAAATGCAATCGACTACTCACTGTACCGCACCCCTAATCATCGTTAATGGACCCGCAAGATTTAACTGTGGTCCTGTAGCCTCGGGTTTTGGCGCGCTGGGTCCTGGTCATCGGGCCAATGCGAGCATCGGCCGAGCACTGCGCCTATGTATGTTGAATATCGGTGGCGCGCGTCCTGGCGAATCTGATATGGCGCTGTTGGGTCATCCGGGAAAATTCACGTACTGCCTTGCAGAGGACGAAGAAAACTCCCCGCTTTTGCCGATGCATCAAGACCTAGGATTTCGACCGGAAGACAGTGTTGTAACGGTGATAGGAGCAGAAGCGCCGCACTCGGTGATATACAGCGGCGATGCTGACGATCCGGAGGATGCCGACAAACTTTTGCAGGTGTTGGCGATTGGGGTGGCCAATATGGGCACCAATAATGCTGTGCTCACCGGTGGCGGGGCTGCGGTGGTTTTGAATCCCGAACATGCAGAAATTTTTGCGCGGGCTAATATGACCCGCCGTGATATTCAGCAGGGCCTCTGGCAAGCTACGCACTATCCAAAAGATCGGCTCGCATACTTTGCCGAGGGGTTTGCTGCTCGGTTTCGTGATCAAGAGTACCGGTGCTTTGAGAGGCCTGAGGACATCCTAGTTCTAATGGCCGGTGGTAGCGGACTTTATTCTATGGTCATGCCAAGTTGGTGTGCTGGTGCGAATCGAAATCGCTTCGTCAGCCAAATAATAGAAACAGATCAGTTTTGCGAAGTTCCGGAGCTTAGCGCAGGCGCTTAATTTTAAAAAAGGACGGCCATGACGGTAATTCAGCAGGAAGATGTGATTCAAAGCATTGCAGATGCGCTGCAGTACATCTCCTATTATCATCCAACGGACTTTATTCGTGCCATGCGTGAGGCGTGGGAGCAAGAAGAATCTCCTGCCGCAAAGGCGGCCCTTACTCAGGTACTTGTAAACTCGCGAATGTGCGCTATTGGCAAGCGGCCGATCTGCCAAGATACAGGAATTGTCAATGTGCTGATTTCGGTGGGTATGGGTGTGCGCTGGGACGCTGAGTTGAGTCTTGAGGATATGATCAATGAGGGTGTCCGCAGGGGCTATACCCATCCTGACAACGTTTTGCGTGGCTCAGTGCTCTCGGACCCGGACGGCTTACGGGCAAATACCAAGGACAATACGCCTGCGGTGATTCACACTAAAATTGTGGCGGGCGATACCGTTGAAATTGAAGTTGCGGCGAAGGGTGGCGGCAGTGAGGCCAAAGCAAAATTCGCTATGTTGAACCCTTCAGACTCTGTTGTGGATTGGATCCTCAGTGTTATCCCATCCATGGGGGCAGGTTGGTGCCCACCCGGCATTCTAGGTGTTGGAATCGGCGGTACGCCTGAGAAAGCGATGTTGTTGGCGAAAGAGTCTCTGATGGAACCGCTCGATATGCATGAGCTCAAAGCCAACGGGGCTGGGGATCATCTGCAAGAGTTGCGCCTTGAGCTTTTCGATAAGGTCAATGCTCTGGGTATTGGTGCCCAAGGCCTTGGTGGTCTGACCACGGTGCTGGATGTCAAAGTCAAAGACTATCCGACCCATGCAGCGAACAAGCCGGTAGCGGTGATTCCTAACTGTAGCGCTACTCGGCACGTTCACTTTACCCTAGACGGTTCTGGTCCTGCAGAATTTACAGCCCCTGATCTTAACGAGTGGCCAGACATTAAGTTTGAACTGGGTAGTGATGTGAAGCGTGTAAATCTCGATACTCTGACCCAAGAAGAGTTGCGTAGCTGGCAGTCCGGTGACACGTTATTGTTGTCGGGCAAGATGCTTACTGGTCGGGATGCAGCGCATAAGAAGCTCATCGACATGCTCGACAAGGGCGAACCACTGCCGGTGGATTTTACCAATCGCCTGATTTACTACGTTGGGCCGGTTGATCCCGTGCGCGACGAGGTTGTGGGTCCGGCAGGGCCGACCACAGCGACTCGTATGGATAAGTTTACTCGCCGCATGCTCGAAGAGACCGGTCTGGCAGGTATGATCGGCAAAGCCGAGCGTGGCGCTTTAGCGATCGAGGCGATTCGTGACAATCAGGCTGTGTCGATGATCGCGGTTGGAGGTGCGGCATTTTTAGTAGCCAGGGCCATTAAAAAATCGACTTTGCTTGCGTTCCCGGAGTTGGGCATGGAGGCGATCTATGAATTTGAAGTAGAGAATATGCCCGTAACCGTTAGTGTCGATTCGCAGGGTAATTCTGTACACATTGAAGGACCGAAAATCTGGTCGCAGAAAATAGCTGAAAAAATCGCTGTCACGGAAGTTTAGCCACGAGTCTTTGTTTAGACGACCGGAGGAATTTAAGACGGTATGGGAGACGAGGCAGCCACGCGTTTAAACCGATTTGTTGTTTTTTTTCTATCCACGCTTGTCGTTAGCTGTGGAGGAGGAGGCTCTGGAGGGTCTGAGAATCAGCCACTGGCTCTAACCGTAGACCTAAACATCAGTAAAACTCAAACTCATCAGAACGATCAAGTGGAGCTGCGGTGGTCTAGTTCTGGAAGCAGCTCGTGTACAGCGTCCGGTGATTGGGCGGGCAACAAACCGGCAAGCGGTGCGGAAACGATAGAGGCAGCGGAAGTTGGTGATTTTTCTTTTTCGCTTGAATGCTCGAATGCTACAAATACTGCGTCTCGAACTGTTGACCTATCAGTGCTCGCAGAGCTGGAGATTGTTTATTCCGATTTCGAAGTCGAAGTCGAAGAGGATGCTGTAAAGGAATTTTATGTATCTACGGCGACTACAAACAGAGACCCTCTAGAACCGCTGGAGTACTCCGTTAGCAAACCGCCCGTGGAGGGCACCGTTGCTCTGAGTGGGGGTAGTGCCGTTTACCACCCCAAAGCCGATTTCTTTGGCGAGGACACCATTGAAATTACAGTAAGTGGCGAAAACCAGACAGCCGTGTCTTCAATCACCATCACGGTTTCGGGGATCAACGACCCGCCTTCCCTCGATGTTCAATTTCCCGTCGTCTATGATCCTGATTTGGGTGCGATGATCATTCAAGATGGTACCTTGGATTTTCCCTTCAGCGTAATCGATCCAGACACGGCCGCCAGCGAATTGACACTCTCTGCAGTTTCCAGCGGGGAACAGTTGCCGATCGAGGTTTTCGCAGATTTTTTGAGGATTTCTCTTCCCGGGAGCTTTCATGCAGGTCCTAAAAAATTTGATTTTTCTGTGTCAGATGGATCACTCGAGGGAACATCGAGCCGTTCACTTTGGTTGATTAGAAATTTATCTGACTCGGACAGTGGTCCAAGAGTTAACCAATTTTTTGGTTCTAAAGATGATCCCTTACGAGGTTTTAATTATCTTGTCGTTTTCGATGATATTCCCCCTGGAGAGGTGAGGACAGCAGGGTATGAAGCCCTCACATATTATGTGGGAGGTTTCTTGGCGGACTTCGATGATAGAAGACAATCCTTAATCGATGCGGTCTTCAATGTGTATGTTGTAGATTTCCCACTCGGTATAAGTTCAGGGTTGAACATCAAAACTGAGTGCTATGAGGAATCCCCAGATACATATTGCGCTGAAGAAGCCCAGGAATCGGCGTATCAGCTGGTCGCGGAGTTACCCGATTTCGCCGAGGTGAGTGTTGACGCCATTTCGATTATCACCGGGCTTGATGGGCGCGGTGTAAATCTCGGGCGAGTAAATGTTCAACCGTTATTAGGTAGCCTAAACGGAACCTTTGCGGGACCCAACAGGATGCTAAAGACGTTGAAGCATGAATTTGGCCACGCATTCAAGTTCCTTGGCGACCACTATACGAGTGACTTCCTCCTCGAGGATGATGCTGGAAACAAGTTGATTGATATGACGGATGGGCTCGAGACACTTGACGCATACAATATCGACCTGACACTTGAGGAAGACCCAAACAAAGTGAAATGGGGCCATCAATTTGAGGACGCCTCAGCCATTGCTGGGCTCGACAGGTTAGACGACAAAGCTAACGATGCTGTTGGGTACTGGTCGGGGTGCTATTTTCATGACCAGAAGTGTTTTAGAAGTAGCTACAACTCGATAATGAACGGTGATTTTAGCGCGTATTTTGATGAGGTTACTTTTGATCAGGATCGAACCCAATTTGACCACACCCAATTTGACGACGTTGGGGCGGAAGCCTTCGCTCTCGCCGTGTTGCAGGAACAAGGCGTCAACTCAATCGATGTAGAGCTAGACGAGAATGGAGATTTGCTCGTCGGTCATCGGTTGCGTTTACCTTCTACATTGTTTGCGATTGACTGGTACGTCGATGGCACCCGTGTGACGGATTGGAGTGCAGAGTTCCCGATCAAGCTTAGTGGCGCCGATTTGGTTGATGAAAACGGCGAAGCTCTTGTCGAGCGTGTAAAAATTCCACGAATAGACGCTGGCCAACAAACCAGCATCGCTTACCAGGTACGAGAGTTAAGCGCAGATCCGCTGATTTTAGTAGAAGACCAAATTGATGTATTCGGCGATGTGTATCTAGGTGCATTCTCTTCGAGGATTGGGCCTTCCGTTTGCGCTAATAACAATACTTCTTGGACTGGCGTTGAAGCCACTTACTGCAATAGCACCGTTTCCATCCGCTTCGCCGATGGATGGCATTACAGTCCCGATTGGGACAACCAAACCGAACTATTGGAGGAGCGTATTGACGACCTCTATTATTATTATGAAGACTCTGGACTTGGCTCCCAATTTTTCATTAATTGGCGTTTTTTCGAGTAGGGCTGTGGTTAAACCCGTTCTTTGCGCTCTTCTGGTAATCTTTTCGGGAGTCTCGTACTCCACTGAAAGATGGCACGAGCGAGAAGGGATTGTTATTTCGATAAGGGCCGCAGCGGGTGAGTTTATTTCGGAGGACTTGCGCCCGGTAGCTCTCAATTATCGTCGAGGTTCCTCAACCTTGGAGGAGGGGATTCGCGAACGACGTGAAAATCCTGTACCTCAAAAAGAAAATTTACAGAATCTCGTTGATCACATTCCGGTTGGAGGTGTTTTTTTAAGGGTGGAGAACCAAGACGGAAACCATCTAGCTATCATTCCGTTGCGTAGATTTAAGGCGCGCTCCTCTCATTCTCAAAGCAAGGACCGCAGAGGTATAGGGCTCAGAGATGGCCCGGTTGAGTTCTGGGGGAACCCGCGTATCAGTTTAGATGGGGCAAAAGTAAGCGTTATGCAAAGAGAAGCAGCAGGCACCCGTTTGATCGGCGATCTTCTACTTGAAGAAAAGTAAACTCGGGCTTCTCATCTCTGTAAGTTGCTAGTTCGGCCCTGTCAATTAGGCTGTTATGCGCGCAGTGCGCTCCCAACTTTGGTAAATCCGTTGTTTCAACGACAACTAAGCCATTTTTATTTTGCGTCTAGGAAACGCTCTGCATCGAGCGCCGCCATGCAGCCAAAGCCAGCGCTAGTAATTGCCTGTCGATAAATATGGTCGGCTACATCGCCTGCGGCGAAAACGCCGGGTGTGCTGGTGGCTGTGGCATTGCCGTCAGTGCCGCTAGCTATGCGGATATATCCGCCGTGCATCTCTAATTGATCAGCGAAAATATCAGTATTAGGTGAGTGGCCGATTGCGATAAAGACACCGGCAAGATCTATTTCGCGGGTGCTACCGTCGTTGTGCTTGATCCGCATGCCGGTAACACCACTGACGTCACCAAGCACCTCTTCGAGCTGGTTATTCCAAAGTGGTTCGATGTTGTCTTTGGTGAATAAGCGATCCTGAA
>CAJXAC010000007.1 GCA_913050035.1 uncultured Gammaproteobacteria bacterium
TTGCTGCGTTGATTTTACTCGCCTCGCCGGCAAACACCTCGTAGATGATGTAGACCCAGAACAAGAGCGCAATAACGCCCATTATCATTGGGGCTATGCCAAGCTCTCCGAAGAAGCCGAATACCAGCATCAAAATAGAAGCGCCCATCAAGCGGACAAACAGACCGGTGCTGACGACCGTGATTGCAGCCAAAATCAGGTAAAATTCAACTATCTGCAGAGGCACGGTAAGTAGCCAGTCTACGTATCTCAATACCAGAGGAGTCTGGCCAGTCTCGACCCATACCCCTCGCATGTAGAAGTAATGAATCGCCGCGATACCGGTCACCATAGCGGCAACGGTCAGTGAGGTTTTCCACTTGCCTTCAGCGCGATCGCGCTCAACAGTGAAAAAGTAAGTAGCTGCGACCATTGCCGCAGAAATGATCCAGAAAGTAACGCCAACGTAATCGTTCGGGTCTAACATTTCCATCTCCCTTTCGGTTTGTTCAAACGTCAAATACCCCGCGTCCTATGCCTAACCCTAGCTCAGCATTGCCTGCTCATCCCTCCGAAGAGCAGAGATCGCGATCCAAGGCCGTTCCATAGGCATCTGTCGTTTGAAGTTTTCCTAGGTTGTTGCCGCCTCTAAGACGGCAGCGGGGTGTACTCCAGTCCATTGCAAAGCTGCGAATTTGTTTTTCGCCAATAACTAATTTTCGCGAGCTTGTGCATCCTCAAATCATCTGCCTCCCGACAGTGATCCCCTATTCATTTACGCGCTCTATTGGCGATTACCTGCACCGAAATGACGCAGACGCGCGCTGAACATGGATACAAAATTAGATATTGGTGCATGAAAGATAGGTGAAAGTCGCGTGGTCAAGGACTCACTTAATGGAGCACCGTTGACACCTAATTCACCCAAAAATTTCAGGGTGGAGAGACGAAATTTAGTCTAACCTTATGAATTTATTATAAATTTTAAATTTGAGAGAAATTCAACAAATTTACACAGCTTATCGATCAATAACAGAAATCAAGTATTCGCCATAAGACCGAACAAACACTAGAAATTAGCCCGCAAATAGAGGATGTTAAGAAGAAGGGAGGAGGATATGGATCTTTACGACGCAATGAGCACGCTGCGCGCGGTGCGAAGGCTACGACCAGACCCTATTGCTGAGGACGTGCAGCAACGCATTTTCAGTGCAGCAACCTGGGCACCAACTGGTGGCAACACCCAGCCATGGCGGTTAATCGCAGTAACAGAGCCGGCAAAAAAACAGGCGCTGCAAGACCTGTACAAACCACATTGGGACGCCTATGTGCCCGGCTATGAAGCACGCTTGGAGACCATGCCAGAAGACGCAAAACCCAGCAGCATTAAAGCTCTGGATGCGGGCAATTATCTCGCAAGCCATATGTTCGAGGCGCCTTTAATCGCCGTATTCTGCTTTAACCCCAAATTAATGACGATTACCGACAGCGCGCTTGAGCGGCCGAGTGTGGTCGGCGGTGGTTCGGTCTATCCGGCGGTACAGAATTTTTTACTCGCCTGCCGCAATGAGGGCCTAGGTTGCGTACTAACCACCCTTCTGTGCTATGAGGAGGAAGCAGTTAAAGCACTCTTGAAACTCCCAGAAGATTGGCATACCTGTGCGCATATCCCTGTCGGTTATCCCGTATTGGGCGGACATGGCAAAATCCGGCGTCGCCCGGTGGATAAAATGGTTCGATTTAACGAATGGTAGAACGTGCTCTAAGCCCATAAATTTAGGGTTGACGCGCTGAGGGTAAGCCATGGCTGCAGAATCAAACAAAGAAGGTCAAAGCGGATATATCCAGGCACCAGAATTAGACGGTCCTGTAATTCTCGATGTTCCCTCGCCCACCGCCGATTTGAAGCAGGCTCTTAAAGACCTTAACAGTCACGGCTGCTGCATTTTGCGCGACGCATTGAGCAGCAACACCGTCGAAGCACTGAAACAACAACTAGATCAACAATACGCGGCCGAGCAGGCCCTCGGCGAACTTTGTCCTGACCGTGGCGGCAGCAATAAACAGGTGCTGCCGAATATGGTGAACAAAGGTCAGCATTATCTAGATCTGGTGGAAGACGCTAATACCGATACCATAGCCAGCTATCTACTGGGAAAACATTGGCTGCTTTCTAGTCTGACTGCCCATCTATTTGTTGGCGCTACTAACACACCAGAACTCATCCACAGAGATCAAGGCCAGATACCGGCCTCAATCGAATTCCCTGCACTGTGCAATTTATTTTATCTGTTAGATGACTTCACGCCACAAAGGGGCAGCACAGTGATTTTTCCGGGCAGTCACCGTTGGCCCCTGAACTATCGGGTGCATCCACCAAAGCCACAACTTGGACACCAAATCAACGCACCCGCCGGCAGCTTATTTGTATTCGACGGTCGACTTTGGCATGGCACTGGCGTCAACCTTGAGGGCCATCCACGCCGCGCAATTTCTGTCTTCTGCTGCGCGCCGTGGGTACGCCAACAAGAAAATGCATGCGTATCAACAGCCCGGGACATTTTCGAACAAGCCAGCCCAAAGCTACGCGCACGTCTGGGACTCAGAACCTACGGTACGCTGGGCAATATAAATGGCACCAGAGTCGAACACCAAAGAGCTGCCTTTGGTAGCACAGACGTAGAGTTTCCGGACGCTTTAATCGGCGAAAACGCCCAGCTGATTCCACTGCCGGTAACGCGCAGGGAATAACACGAGCGCATTTTAGGACCTGACTCAGAAGGGGGATCATGTGTCAGACAAGAAATCTTTAGGAACCTATCAGATGGCGTCTTACGGCGCGCCATCATTACCCCTGTCTATGGTTAGCCTGCCACTGGCCGTCTACCTCACTCCAGTATACGCAGACTCTGCAGGCTTTGGGCTGAGTCTTGGATTTGTTGGTTTGGTACTGGCTTTGTCGCGAGTCTTCGATGGAGTAACCGATCCAGTGATCGGTTTTCTATCTGATCGCATGCGCACCCGATGGGGCCGCCGCCGGCCCTTCATATTGATCGGCATGCCGATATTTATGCTCGGGGTTTGGTTACTGTGGATTCCGCCCATCGAATTTTCAGAAGTAACCATGCTGGGACTGACGTTTAATACCGGCTACCCGTATTTGCTCGGGGTGCTGGTGATTATGTATATCGGGGCCACAATCAAAGACGTTCCCTATTCTGCTTGGGGTGCCGAACTGGCGCAGGGGTATAACGAACGTACGTTGATCATGAGTTGGAAGGAGGCATTCACGGTATCTGGCTCACTCATTGGTGCCATGACACCAGCAATCATCGTGTTCTGGGGATATACCAAACCTACCGATAACGTCTATTTCTTAACGATCGGATTGGTCATCATAATGCCCATTTTGATCTTCAACATGCTGGCCGTCGTGCCAGAGTATCCGGTCAAAGAAAGCGAGAGCAACCGCCTGCCGATACGCGAGAGCTTCAAGTACGTATGGGCCAACGAGCCTTATCGCAAACTGGTCATCATCTTTCTGTTTTCGACGATCGGCTCGGCGATGACGAACTCGCTAAGCTTCTTTTTTGTGAAACATGTACTGCTCGCCGGCGATTTATACGGCTTCTATTTGGCGCCCTACTTTATTTCTCAGATCATAGCGATTCCATTGTGGTTCAAATTGTCAGCCCGAATTGGAAAACACCGCGCCACCATGGTGGCAATTTTCTGGTACGCGCTCTGGTCATGCTTTATTCCTTTGATCGCCATTGCTCCACAAGAATGGTTTACCGCTATGGAGTTGAGCAAACTGCTGTCCTTTCTCCCTGATAGTTGGATGGTGGGATTGAATGCCCAATTTGAAGGCATTCCTACCGGGAAATTCGCGCTGTTTATTGGAGTTATGTGCTTGAAGGGCAGCGCAATCGGCGCACTCAGCGCCCTGCCTTATGCAATGGCGGCCGACGTCATCGATCTTGACAGCGCCCAAACAGGTAAGCGTCAAGGTGGAGCCTATTTCAGCATATGGCTGATGACTCGGAAGCTAGCCTATGGACTAGGTTTAGTGGTCGGCACCACCGCCGCTACGATTGTTGGCTTCAATTCCCTGGCCGACCCAATCAGTAACCCTAATAGTTCTTACACGCTAATTTGGTTAGCTTGCCTGTATTCCATCGTGCCCGCGGTCTTTAAGTTTATCGCGGTGCCCATGCTCTGGAACTACTCGCTAACCGAAGAAAGGCTTGCGCAAATACAGGCAGAGATAGCCGAAAAGGAGCAGGCCACCAATCCAGCACCAGTTTAACCGTTAGCGCGCTCATGCGCCCCAGAGCGGCGCATGAGCCTGGCAAAAGACATGCCTCTCACAACGGCTCTGCCGCGCTATCTGGCCTTTGCCGGCCGGTCAGCGCTAAGGTTAAACTGGGCGGTACGCTGCTGAACGAGAATTCTATGGCCTTTGCCACGCCTATTACCCCGACTATTGGTGCCGAGATACAGGGTCTGGACCTACGGCGGCAATTCGATGCAACTACTAAGGCGTGGGTTGCTGAACAACTAGTGCAGCACAAAGTGATCTTCTTTCGCGACCAACAAATAAGTGCCCCGCAACACTTAGAATTTGCTCGACAATTCGGTCAACTAGAGACACACCCCGTGAATCCCAAAGACGGTTTCCCGGAGTTGCTGGTGCTGCACAACGATTCAGACCGTCCGCCTGCCGATACAGCAATATGGCACTCGGATGTTACTTGGCGCCCCCAGCCTTCTTTGGGGTCAATACTCATCGCGAGAAAGGTTCCGGAAGTCGGCGGTGACACCCTATTCGCCGATATGGAGGCCGCATATGCCGGCCTAGACGACTCTACTCGGGCACAGATTGATGGCTGCAACGCGATACATCGCTTCGAGCCGATGCGTCAGTACTTGGTGCAGAGCGGCGCGGACGCCAAGCAACTGGCCAAATTCGAAAAGAAGTATCCAGATGTAACCCATCCAATCGTGCGCACACACCCGGTAACCGGGCGCAAATCGATCTATGTAAACGCCCTGTTTACCGTAGGCATTGAAGGGATGACTAACGCTCAAGCCCTGCCATTACTGGATAAATTATTCGCTACTGCAACGCGACCAGAATACCAGTGTCGATTTCAATGGCGCGAAAACTCGATCGCGTTTTGGGACAACCGCGCAGCTCAGCACTACGCAACAGCAGACTACTATCCACATGAGCGAATAATGGAGCGAGCCACCATCGAAGGCGACACGCCGATTTAATATCAGGGGCTAATCCATCACCTGCCTTGAAGCGTCCCCGAAATCGGCTGTTAGTCGCGGGACTCCCGATAACGTTTCCCGCGCTCTGCGGCCAACTTATAGGCCGCAGCGGTTTCCGCTTCGACTTCCGCGCGCTGTTTTTCGCTCAGCTCTTTAAACTCTTCCACCCACCAACGCCGGGTGACTTGAGGAAAGGTGCCCATCCGGTTAACACAGGCATTAGCGCCCCGATCGCGGCCCGCATTATAGCCAGCAGCGCCTTGCACCGATGCTTCGGTCTTGCCGAACGGAATCAAATCCCCCTCCATTTTCGGAATCAGGAAGTACGGCATGGATACACGCGTCTCTCCCCTGGGAATTAAGGTAGTGTTCACTCGATGCAACGTCGCCGAGTAGCGGCCCTCGCTCAAGTGCATTAACGTGCCCCCCGTATTAACAATCACTGACCCGGGTATTACCGGTACATGATAGTCGCCCTCTGCAGTACGACAGGTCACTGGCGCATCCATCCATTGACCCTCACCCGCCACCACCTGCAGACCTGGGCGATCATTAATCAAAAGCGCAATAAAGGGTGGGCCGTCGATATGTGCACCAACATTTTTGCTGTCAAATTGCGCATAAGCCTTACGCACCTCTTGCTGAGCATCATCCGCAAATACATCAAGACTGAAATTGTGATTCAAACTTGCAGCGAGATCCGGGTCAGCAAAATCAAAGTACTGACGAAACTCAGCCGGATCCTCACCCAATGATTCAACAATTAACTCGCCTAATTCATGAGTGAGACGATGGTAGGTGAGATTCAACTCCTCGATAAGCGGGCGAAATCCGGGCAGAGAATCAGTCTTCGGCCAAGTATTAGGGCCTCGAAACAGGCGTTTATGTATTGGCTGTGAGGTATCGTCGTGAGCACACAACGGCTCTTGCTCAAAACCGTACTGAAAATTCTCAATTACCTGACCATGACCTCGATCAGCTGGGGTTGGCAATGTATAGCCACGAAAATATGGCGTATTAGAAATATGCGCTGTTTTCTTCAAATCCATCGGTGCGTCGAAAAAACCTCGCACCTCGCGGAACGCCCGCTGCTGAAAATCATCATCCAGCCCCGGCGCATTGGTTAGCACCAGAAAACCGCATTCAGACAACGCGAATCGCAGATCTCGCAAAAATTTCTCGCGATTGTGCCGCAAATCGAGCCAGTCGACCGTCGGGATCTCTTGCATCCCTTCATCACTCTCGGTTTTTTCAGCCATTGATCCCTCCGAAGCCTACCCTTTTGTAAGATAATAACGGCTAATATTGATCCAAGTTCAACAACATGCAGCGCGCAAGCTGCTTTACAGCTGTACCTGCCCGCCAAATACTATGCGTTGGCGACAAAGTAAGCCGCGGTGAAAATCAACACGTAAGCTACAGCGTAGTAACATAGAAGTGCTTTTGTCGACATCGCTTAACCTCCATTCATAGTTGACTGTACCTTAACGAAGAGCAGCCGCCTTCGCATCCTAGTGTTCAACGACAGTGGCACCTGGCGCAAGGTTGCCAGACTGTGCACAGTTGCTCAGACTCAGATCATCTTTGATATCTAAGAGGGCTAATAATGCAAAGGTCGGCAATTATGTCTGACTGCGGGGCTTATCGTTATGAACTGCGTCGAATCTGGGACAGTAGTCTACCAATCCTGCTATGGGTGGGCCTGAATCCAAGTACCGCAGACCATATTAATGACGATCCTACAAACCGAAGAATTGCTGGCTTCAGCAAAACTTGGGGCTATGGCGGTTATGTACTGGCAAACCTATTTGCCTATCGCGCGATAAGTCCAAAAACACTAAAACAGGCCCCAGACCCGATCGGCCCTGATAACGATAAACATCTGAAAAAACTCTCCCGCGCCGCAGCGCACACCATTTGCGCATGGGGCAACCATGGCGCACTCCTGCAACGCGCGGCAAAGGTACTACCATTACTGGATCGACCGCTGGCGTTAGGCATCACCAAACAACATCAGCCACTGCATCCCCTATATTGCCCAGCCGACCGACAACCAAAGCTATTTTTCAGCCTGACAGCGACAGCTTAAACCCACCAAATAAGTAGGCCCGTGCCCATCACCCCTCGGGTAAAGATTCCAACTGGCTTGGCACACGCCCCCAATTCGGCGCATCGTTCTCGCAATGAACCATTGTCGGCTGAAAATTATCAGGGTCGTCTAACGAGCCACCCGATACGCTGGCAAAACCTAAATCTAAGTCGGCCCAGAGCCGACTCCCACAGGTCGCACAAAAATTTCTCGTATTGGTTCTGCCCGATTTCGCCATCACACTGTAGCTTGATGGTTGACCCTGATCGAGATTCAGATCGGTGCGCTGCACGATATAGGCCGCATAGCCATCTGTGCCGCTAACTCTTCTGCAATCCGCGCAATAACAAAAGAGTTGCATTACCGGCTCGCCAACGATGCTGTAACGCACCGCACCACATAAACAACCCCCTGTAACCTTATCTATAACAACCTCCTAATATCATCCTTCATTCCTGCTCTCGCTAAAGCAACTCGAGACACGAGGGCAGAGTATTGTCTTTGAGCCGACGTGGGGGTTAAAGCAGCTCTACCACCATAATCGAGCTAGATTTAGGGTAATCACACGCCGAATACTGGGCCAATACATCCTAGGCTTAATGGCCAACCATCCAGTACTGCGATTTCTGGCGTTTAACTAATCGCCTTGAGGTTCGCGCAGATTTCGCGCGCGCCAGGGCAACCACGCAAAAGCTCCGAGGACTAGTCTGTTTAGTAAAACGAAAATCAGGTAAGGCAGGCCAGCAAGAACAATAACGACCAATATGTAGACAAGGGTTGGCACAAATCCCAGATTTAGCTGTAACAATAAGTAGAGCCCTACAAGAGTTACCGCGCATAAATAAGAAAAGCCCAACCAACTAAGACATTTACCAAAAAGTTCCATGCCACCTCTCCTACTTCTAGACGAACACTATCTACCCCCTAAAGATGCTGCACATCGCTTCTGGATTCAATGGGAGAATTTTAGTTGCTTGGTTCTCAATTCTTGTTTGGCTTCAGCTTTTTCCAAGCCAATGAGTATTTTAAGCACGTCAAGACAGCAGGACTCCCATAAGGCTTGCCGAGAGCGGGAATAGCTTTAGCGTCACGAGAGAACAAGCAGGCGGTTAAGGAAATATCGGCTTAAGTCTCTTTTGCTCACGCCCAATCGAGCATTTTCCCGTGAATGTTAGGGCAGCTGCGCACATCAGTTGTAAATTAACGTGCGGTTGCACATCGAATTGCCGCCACTTTTCGCTCAATTTTAGAATAATGTACTCTTAAGAAAGCTATCCCGTTAGAACTGAACAGCTAGGAACCAGCAAGGGGCGGACAATGGAGTCATCACTTATTTTCAAGACCTTCGTGATACTTGGAAGCCAACTGTTTCTCGTCTTCGCGATCTGCCTTTTTGTCATAAACCGCGCGCGACTTGCGTCTGAAACAGGCACAAGTTTACTTGGCGTGACCTTTACCAGAGAAACGAACAGCAAGGGCGAGTTAGATCTTCAACCTGCCGAGGAGAGCCTTGGCCTGCAGGTATTGACTTGGATTTCGATAATTTCAATGTTCGCCATGGTTTTCTTGAGTCATTTCAGTCTTACCATGGGCTTACTGACGATGACCATCACAAGCATCACCTTGGGACCCGTAATCGCCATGATCATGTTAAACATGGATGAAAATGATGGGCTGCGCGCGTTACAACTCACAGTACTGATTACTTTTAGCGCCGCGTTGGTTGGCATGTATTCGGGAATCGATTTTTCCGGGCTGGGTATTTACCTAGTTGTTGCTCTTGCCGTACTGATACTTTGCCGTCTGGTGATGCTTTTTACCGGTTTTGCTTCTGAGCAACGGCGCGTCATTGCAATTATAGGCGCCATACTGTTTACCTTATTCTTGGTCTACGACTTTTACCGACTGGCCTATTTAGACAGACAAGGCGTCAACGATTGGCAAACGGCTCTGCAAATCGCAATCAACTTGTATTTAGACATCATTAACCTGTTACTAGAACTGTTGGAGGCAATGGGCGAATAATGGTGTTGCGTCGGAAAGGCTCGGGATTTACACATCCAGGTCAATCACGATCAGATAGGCGTCTAACCAATCCGGCAGCCATTTAGGCACATTTGGCCTAAGGCGCTGAAAAACATCACGGGTGTATTCGGCATTGTCCATCACCGTTCGCGCTCGCCCAGAGTACTCTTGCCCTTGAATTAACAAAGTGACCGGCACATTGCCTGTACGAAACTCACGCCACCAGCGTCCATCAGCACCGACAAATACTTGGTTGCCCTCACGCAGATAGTTTACCGGCAGCTCCCGGCCACTCTGGAAGGTCAGCAGCATCACTATCTCTGCGCGCATACCCTGTGGATTGTTGCGCAACTCTGCAACGACACGAGCATTCTCTGCGGCGCCATAATATGTAAATGCACTGAGTAACAGGGCAATCACAGCGCCAACAATAACCGTTAACAGATAATATGGCCTTTTCATCCCGACGACTCCTTCCCTGACGAGGCACCAAACGGACTTTTACCGCGCCTCTCGCCTCCAAGGCCAACGTGATGCGTGCTTCAAGATGTTGCAAATCAACGCAGAAAAGTGGCTACGGATTCGCCTTGGTACCGCCTATGCCCACAGGTGCGCTTTGCCCCCCTGCCCGCGCCTTGGCCACAACCTCGCGCAAAGTATAGGGTGCATTTAACTCTTCCGCGGTGGAATTGGGGCTTAGCTCACCTACCCTCAAGTAATGACCATCATCTGCAGCTAGGCGAAAATCCACTGTCAAACCCGCTGCTTCATTTACACTTCCGGTGGCTCCAAACCCATGACCCTCATTGGTTTGCGCTGCATTCGTGGCCTGATATCCCATACGTTGTAACAGCTTTGGACTTGCGCGTTTTAAGACTTTAGGACTAACCGATAGCATCCAGTTTTCCTGCTGGCGTATTACAGGATGCTGCATACCATTGAGCATGACGATACGAGGAATGTCAGTGTAATTAATACCGGTACTATGAACTAACCGACCATCCGTAATGACGATCGTGCCTGCGCGAGCATCCATATTGATCGCCGGCGGCAGCTTGCCCACCGGCTCTTGCGCGCGAACAGCGTCAGACAATGTTCGATGACTACCAGGGATAACTAGAGTGCCGCCGTTCGTTTCGTCAATATCCGTGATTACCGTCATAACATTGAGGGTCAGAGGGCTTCTGGAATCCAGCGCAATATCCTGATCTTGATGCAGTGCCTGGGGCACACCACCTTTCAATGAGATAGACGCGATCAACGAATTGCTAATCCAGTTTGGCCCCAGCGCCTCCAGAACGATTTGTTCTACCAGCGGCCCCGCTTGCACTGCATCGGGGTGTTGCTCGATCAATTTCTCAAAACACCGCCCTTTGTTGACACAACAGTTAATGTTTTGGCCGCTTGGTGTTCTTTGCGCAATACCTGCAAGTCTTTCTCCTTCGGCTTGTTCCAAAACCCGTTGTCGGATGACTGCTACTTGTTCCGCTGACAACGCGTTATCAATTTTGCAGTACCCCCAATTGAGCATATCTGCACGCAGTCGCCTAATATCTTTGGTAGTAATTGGCAGATCTTTGTCTCGCCAAAAAAGATGTTTAGAGCCAACAGTAGTGTCGTAATAAGAGCCAGGTTTGAATTCCCACTGACCCCACTCGCTAGAACGTTTCGGCGGCACAAAGTAAATCTCTGGATTTGCCTCAAGTACTGAATGCATTGGATCCTTCGATGCCAGCTCGTCACGGTACATATGTAGGTCTGTGGCGGCGTTAGCGGCAACATGGACTGGATCGAATTCCACCGGTACTGGACTCATAATAATTTGTCCCTAAAAGATATATCCGCTCTGGTTTAACCAACATTACCAAGTTCAAGCCTCCGGGAAAATTCAAAAAAGCAAACGCCCTAGAAGTCGTCCTAGGCAGACCAAAGTGCCGAGGACCGGAAGGTGAGGAGTCTTTGCTGCTGCGCCAAGAGGAAGTGCACCGACCCCACCGTTGTTGCGACAAAAAGGACTATTTCGAAAAAAGGAGTCGTTAGGCAACCGACACCAAAGGCAAGCGAAAAAATTTTCTGTATCTCTGCTAGTGGGACGGATTAGTCCAATCGTTATTGATTATCGAACGATGCCTGCAGGTGTGAAAAAAGCTAAAGAAAACCAGTAAAGACCCGACTTAATGTTTGCCTTGGGGACTGTCTACATCACGCGCTCTCTCCTCCCCACAAGAAGCCGAGTCCCCAAGGCCGTTATTCTCACTGGTTTTTATTGCTGAGGATCGATCAATATCGGGGCAAGTCCCTTTCCAACCCAACCTAACGATAGCTGCGGCCGATAACAGCAAGCTGCCGGAGATACTCTCGCGCATGGAGCGAGGATTGAGATGGCAGTCAGTGAAATTAGTTAAAAAGTGACGCTTGAAACGATGGAACATTTGAGCACAGGCATGGTGCCCTAACCGGCGTTCACAGTCGGAAATAGGGGCAACGAGCACCCCCTTTTAGGTGACCGATAGTTTCTAGAGGTTCTAATCAATTTATCGGCAACCCGGCCAGTCAATCACTGCCATCGCAAGTGGGTATGCGATCGGTAAACATCTTGGCTAAGATGGTCCTGCGTCTCGGGGCCGTGGAGCCCTAAGAAAGCTGATACCACCGGGAGATTTGAATGAACTATGCGCATCCAGAGTACTTAATTGAATCAGCTGAACTAGCCACCTTACTAGACGACAAAAACGTCCGAATCTTTGACGCTTCGGTGCTGCTACACCGCACATCAAACGGTTACACCGCCGAGCCTGGCTTGGCGCACTATAAAGAAGAACACATCCCTGGTGCCGGGTTTATTGATCTCCTTAACGATTGGTCGGACACAACTTCACCACTCAACAACACTCTACTTAAACCTGAGGCCCTCGCCAGAGCCATTGGCGATATCGGTATATCTGCAAGCCATAAGGTCGTGTTGTATTCATCCGGTCATATGATGTGGGCTACACGTGCGTGGTGGTGTCTGTATTATGCTGGCCACACAAATATGGTTGTATTGAACGGAAATTTGAGTGCGTGGCGCAGGGCCAAATTACCCCTAAGAGACGGCATAGAACGCTACCCGGCGACAACTTTTAAAGCCCGACCGAACCTTAATGCGATCGTTTCTACCAACGACGTCGAACAAGCAATCAACCAGCAAGTATGCGTTGTCAATGCCCTATCGCCAGAACTCTATGCTGGCACTGGCGACTTTTACTACCACCGGCGCGGGCATATTCCTTCGAGCTTGCTGCTGCACTTCGACGCAATAATTGAAAACGAGTATTTCAAGCCCGCAGGCCAATTGGCGGAGACTTTATCAACCGCGAACCTCCTGCACGAAGAGCGCGTGATTACCTATTGCGGCGGTGGTATCGCTGCGACCATAGATGCTTTCGCCTGTATATTGATGGGCCAGCGCAATGTCAGCGTTTACGACGGTTCTATGTCCGAATGGGTTCAGTCGGATGAACGACCACTAACCCTCGGCGATCAGCCGTAGCCTTACGGTTGAAGGTTTTGAGCTGAAATTCGTGTGAACGAATTTCTTGTA
The DNA here is from genome assembly GCA_913050035.1 of uncultured Gammaproteobacteria bacterium. Classification (GTDB taxonomy): domain Bacteria; phylum Pseudomonadota; class Gammaproteobacteria; order Pseudomonadales; family Azotimanducaceae; genus UBA4421. The sequence continues at coordinate 12,957 of CAJXAC010000007.1, forward strand.
ACTGTTGCTGAGAAATTCACAGGCTATTGGCGATCATGCAGGTGCTTCAGGGGCGAAGTGACGATGCTCTCCTCCCCCCTCCTGCTCTTACTTCGCTCCTGAAGCTTTCACTTTCCTTACTGTTTACCCCACCACCATCCAACAGCCTCAGTTCGGCTTCTGGCGATTTGGCTCCAATTCTTTACGGATTCTCTCTATACGGCGCCGGTTTGCACCTAGATCCGAATAGCCAACCCGAGATGCCGACCTAACCGCGATGACGCCCTGCCCAACCCGCAACTCAAATTCCACGTCGTCAACGAAACGCAATAAGCGAGTCTTCGCTTCTACTCGCAAGTAATTATCATCAACCTGTTTAATCGTAAATCCTCTTTGCTGAGCGAGATAATCTTGCAACCGCTTCCACAACATTTGTGCATCGCCGGCGATGACAATTGGCTCAATACCATGACCGTCAGTCGCATCACTGCAAACGCAATTGGGCGAACTAGGGCAAGGCTGAAGACGTTGTTGAGATTCGGCCATAGCTACCCCTGATAAGATGATTGTTAGTAATCCAGTGATATACGTCGTCGCAAACGCTGATTTGATGTGTGTGCTTAACATAACTTTTCGCTTCGGTTAATTTCTTTAACTGCACAATGGCGATTGTTACACGGCAACATGACCTCCGAAAGCACCCCTTGTTGGTCAACCTATCGTCTCTCACATCGATTGGCCACCGGCATGCTGAATAGCATGTTGCTGAGCGCCGCAGAACATTATTAGGCCCGCTTCGACGAGGCGATTGATCGCTTAATTCCATTGCTTGAGCCAGCTATGATGGTCACTCTGGGCGGTTTGATCGCTATGTTGCTGCTGGCGACAGACTTACCGCTGTTCCAAATGGGAAGCGTTTTTGAGTAAACCTTGGTTCTGTATTGCTAATGTTTTTTGAAACTTTAAATGTCTATCAGTGGCCCGGTCTAGTTCTACTGTGCACTTTTGCTCTATGTATCGGCAGTTTCATCAATGTCGTAGCTTATCGCTTACCCATCATGTTGCAGCGACAATGGGCCTCGGAATCCCAGCATCCCAATGGACCAAGCCCAGCGGCAACGCCCAACCATGCAGCCACATTTAATCTTGCGCAGCCGCGCTCGCACTGCCCAAACTGCGGCGAACAACTCAAAGTGATAGATAACCTACCCCTTATTAGTTGGCTATGGCTAAAAGGGCGCTGTCGCTTCTGTGACAGCGCTATTTCTTACCGCTATCCATTGGTTGAGCTTGGCGCGCTGGTGTTAGGGCTCGCAGTGGTGGCTATTCATGGTTATGGCGTATCGAGCCTATTTTATTGCGGTCTCGCTTGGACACTGCTGGCATTACTACTGATCGACTTCGATTGCGGGTTGTTGCCGGATCAAATCACTCAGCCTCTGCTGTGGGCCGGTTTGCTCGTCAACGCTTTATATCCATTGGTTCCAATACTGGATGCAGTATTTGGCGCAATATTTGGTTACCTAAGCCTCTGGTTAATATTTTGGGCATTTAAGCTGGCGACTGGCAAGGATGGTATGGGCTATGGTGATTTTAAACTGCTTGCGGCCCTGGGGGCCTGGCTCGGCTGGCAAGCACTGCCCCAGGTTCTTATGGTGGCCGCACTGAGCGGTTTAGTTTATGCGCTGTATCAGGTCGTAACGGGTAAACAGTCGACGTCTAGTGCCATACCATTCGGACCTTTTCTCGCCCTTGCTGGGTGGGTCGCGGTGTTATTTCATGTTAGCGTGCGCGGCGTTTGGATGGTTTAGCGGCGACCTGGAGCTATAACACAAGTGAGCAATGGAAAAATGCTGGTGGGACTTACCGGCGGTATTGGCAGCGGCAAATCTGCCGCGGCAGATTATTTTCAAACTCTGGGTATCGACGTAGTAGATGCAGACCTTGCAAGCCGCGCGGTGGTGGAACCCGGCCAACCCGCGCTGGAAAAAATCGCTGACCATTTTGGCTCGCACATCATTGACCAACATGGGCAACTCGATCGCGCAGCCCTACGGAAAAAGGTATTCAGTGATGTTGCCGAACGAAAGTGGCTGCAACAATTACTGCATCCTCTGATCAACAACTATCTAGTTGATCAGGTTAAGGCTGCTCAATCTGACTACTGTTTACTCGTGAATCCGTTATTGATTGAATCCGGCCAACAACAGTGGTGCGATATTGTAGTGGTAGTAGACGTTTCTGTTGCCACCCAACTGTCCCGAACGATGGCGCGAGACGACAACACGCGCGAACAGGTGCAAGCGATTATCGACGCCCAAACTAGCCGCGAAAAACGCTTAAATTCAGCTGACTATGTCGTCACTAATGATCAGGACTTAGACTTTTTACACGAGCAGATCAAAACTCTGCACAACGAACTACTTCTAAGATGTCAGAAACACCCAGGATAATAAGCTGCCCCACTTGTCAGGCGCGGGTTAAATGGACACCCGCGAACCCCTTTCGACCATTTTGCTCGGAACGCTGTAGGCTGATTGATTTGGGCGCTTGGGCGAGTGAGGAACATCGCATTGCAGGCGAAGAACCCGCTGAATTTAACGAACAGAGCGGTGACTAAGAACGATACTCTGCGTTAATGCGAACGTATTCATAGGATAGGTCGGTGGTCCAGATCATTTCTTCAGCATCGCCTCTGCCAAGGTCAATGGCGACTTTAAATTCATCTTGGGCCAGCACATTGCTACCCGCCGCCTCGGTATAGCTGGCAGACATCAGACCTGCGTTTGCTACCTGCACGTCGTCCAACCACAGCGCTACTTTCGAAGCATCAAGGCCTTCAACCTTGGCTCGACCAATTGCCATGCAGAAACGCCCCCAGTTGGCATCGCCCGCAAATAGCGCGGTCTTTACCAATGGCGACTCCGCAACGGTATACGCTACCTCTAAGCATTCCTGGGGTGTTGCTCCCCCTCTCACATGCACTGTGACGAATTTAGTAGCCCCTTCACCATCTCGAACAATGGCCTGAGCCAATTGCTGCGCCACCCCCGTCAGACCGGCAAGTAAGGGGGCGTAATCTTTATCCTCTATGCTCTTAATCTCGACGGTGTCGCTGCAGCCCGTCGCCGCCAACATAAAGCAGTCATTAGTCGATGTGTCGCCATCAACACTGATGCGATTGAAACTCTGATTCGCCAAATCCGCGGTTAATTGCTTGAGCAATGGTGCGCTGATGCTGGCATTACAGGCAACAAAGGCCAGCATAGTCGCCATATCCGGCTTGATCATGCCCGAACCTTTCGCCATACCGGTGACCACAACCTCACCGGCGCTGAGCGCAATGCGCCTACTAACAAGTTTAGGAACCGTGTCTGTGGTCATAATGGCACTGGCGGCACTTAGCCAGCCATCAGAACGCAATTTTTCCGTAGCCTCAGCAACCGCCCGAGTTAGCGCTGGCACATCTAATCGTTCACCGATAACACCCGTGGAGAAAGGCTGCACTTGCTGTGAGTCAATACGCAACAATTCCGCAACCGCTGCACAGATGATACGGGCATCTTGTTTACCCGGCTCGCCTGTTGCCGCATTCGCGTTACCACTGTTGATCACCCACGCTTGACAGTCTTCCTGACGGTCTCGCGCCAGCAATACAGGTGCTGCAGCAAAGCTAGATTGTGTATATACCCCCGCTACCCGCGCCTGGGGATCCAGGTGAGCAACGACAATATCGTCGCTGGCTTTCAATCCAGTGGCGGCACTGCCCAATTTGATTCCCGGCACATCTAAGACATCCTGAGGCGCTGATAGATTAACTGCCACTAACGCCTGCTCGGCCACAGCACTGCTTGTACTTTTTACCCGAGCCACAAGGACAGGGTTCATTACGACCTACTTTGCGATCATCTCGAACAAAGGGTGCGGCCCTTAACGGTTGTTGTTCTGCCGCATCAGTTGTGCTGGCCCCGAGTTCATTCGCCTGCGCATGCTGAAATTGCATTTGCTGTTCCGCTTCTGCCCGCCGCTTACGCTCTGCCGCGGCAAGCTCTTCCGGGTTTTCTAGCTGCATGCGCGACAAGGTACGAATCACATCGTATTTGATGTTGTACAACAGCGACTGGAAGAGCTCGAAAGACTCGCGCTTAAACTCCTGCTTTGGCTGCTTTTGCGCATACGCTCGCAAATGAATGCCTTGGCGCAGCTGATCCATGGATGCAAGATGCTCTTTCCAGCGCTGGTCGAGCAATTGCAACATGACCTGCTTCTCGACCAGGCGCATGTCGATATTTGCTGCCTCAAATGCAGCCTGCTTGTCAGCGTACTCGGATTCTATTTGCTGCAAGATTCGATCAATGAGGCCGCTTTCTTCCAATTGATCGTCTTCGTCTAGCCATTGCTGCAGAGGCTGTTGGCTACCGAATTCGGCCTGCAGTTCCTGCTGCAAGCCCGGCAGATCCCACTGCTCGCTCAAGCTTTCCGGCGGAATGTGCTGACCCACCAGATCGACAATTACCTCTTCACGCAAACCCTCGATTGTGTCTGCAATACTTTCCGACTGCATAAGTTGCAGGCGCTGTTGATAAATGACCTGACGCTGATCGTTAGATACGTCATCGTATTCCAGCAAATTTTTGCGGATATCAAAGTTGTGGCCTTCAACCTTGCGCTGAGCATTCTCTATGGAGCGGTTAATCAGCTTGTGCTCTATGGCCTCGCCCGGCTCACCACCCAGCTTTTGCATCATGCCGCGCATATTGTCGTTCACAAAGATGCGCATTAGGTTATCGTCTACTGACAGGTAAAACCGACTCGAACCCGGATCTCCTTGGCGGCCTGAGCGCCCGCGCAGCTGGTTATCAATACGTCGCGACTCATGCCGCTCGGTACCGATAATGTGCAGCCCACCCGCAGCCAACACCTGCTCATGGCGTTGCTCCCAAGAATCACGAATGCGACTCTCCTCTGCATCATCGCCGGAACCAGCCCGCTGCAGGTCGGCCTCGAGATTCCCGCCAAGCACGATATCGGTCCCTCGGCCAGCCATATTGGTCGCTATAGTTACAGCTGCGGGTCGCCCTGCGTCGGCTACAATGTCCGCCTCACGCTCATGCTGCTTTGCGTTTAGAACGTTATGCCCTATACCTCTGCGGGTCAGTTCCTTAGACAACAATTCAGATGACTCAATAGATGCCGTACCCACCAATATTGGCTGACCGGCCTTGGTGCGCGTTTCAACATCCTCAACAATAGCGTCGTATTTTTCTTGCAAAGTGAGAAAAATCAGGTCGTTTTGATCGTCGCGAATCATTGGCTTGTGGGTCGGAATAACCACTACATCCAACCCATAGATCTGGTTGAATTCGAAAGCCTCGGTATCTGCAGTACCGGTCATACCCGATAACTTGCCGTATAAGCGGAAATAGTTTTGGAAAGTCGTTGAAGCCAAAGTCTGGCTTTCGTTTTGGATCGGCACGCCCTCTTTGGCTTCAATGGCCTGATGAATGCCATCAGACCAGCGCCGGCCAGGCATCGCGCGACCCGTGTGTTCGTCAACTATGACGATTTCTTGGTTGCGCACCATATAGTCGACGTCACGCTTAAATAAGGCGTGCGCTTTCAGCGCTGCAAGCACGTGATGCAAAAGATTCAGGTTCGTCGACGAATATAAGCTATCGCCTTCTTGCAGAAGCCCCATTTGATTCAACGCCTGCTCGACTTTTTGATGGCCTAATTCAGTTATTTCAATCTGCCGATTTTTTTCATCGACGCTGAAGTCGCCCGTGGGTTCGGGTTCAGGTTCGCCAAATACACGTGGGGTGTCGTCAAAAGGCTGCTCTTTCAACGTCGGCGCCACCTGATTCAGTATCTGATACAGCTTGGTGCTTTCTTCAGCGGCGCCGGAAATGATCAGAGGTGTGCGCGCCTCATCGATAAGTATGCTGTCGACTTCGTCAATTATCGCAAAGTTCAATTCCTGCTGGAGACGATCCTCCAAGGTGAACGCCATATTCGAGCGCAAATAGTCGAACCCGAACTCGTTATTTGTGCCGTATGTAATGTCCGCAGCGTAGGCCTGGTGCTTCTCTTCATTTGGCTGATTCGATTGAATGACGCCAACGCGCATCCCCAACGCCTCGTATATCGGTGCCATCCAATTGGCGTCGCGTTTGGCGAGGTAGTCGTTCACAGTGACAACATGAACGCCTTTGCCAGACAAAGCGTTGAGATAAGCCGGCAATGTTGCCATCAGGGTCTTGCCTTCCCCAGTGCGCATTTCCGCGATGCGCCCCTCGTGCAGCGTAATCCCGCCGATTAACTGTACGTCATAGTGACGCATGCCTTTGGTGCGTTTAGCGGCTTCGCGAACGGCAGCAAACGCTTCGGGCAGCAGCGCATCTAATGATTCGCCCGCACTCGCACGCTCGCGCAGGGTCTGGGTCCATTGTGGCAGATCCGCTGTCGAGTCCAGCGTTTCTTCTAACGCATTAATCCGATCGACGATCTTCTGCATGCGCCGCAATTCGCGCGCGTTTTTCGAGCCAAAAAGCCTAGTGAAAAAATTCGCCATGATGTTTGATGTTAATAGGGCCCCAATCTAGGGCGGAACAATCGTGCCGCGCATTGTAGCGGCAGCGCGGCTAGCGGGACAGGCTTATCCAATAATCAATATGGAGCGTAGGTTACTAACGACCCCCTACGCTACCACCGATAAAGCGGGTCGGGTCTATGGTTCTACCATTGCGCAATACCTCGAAATGCACATGGGGTCCGGTCGATCGACCGCTACTGCCCATTAATCCGATTACATCGCCTTTTTTAACAATTTCCCCAGCTTTAACCAGTAGCTTTTCATGATGCCCATACCGCGTACTGATGCCCTTGCCATGATTTATTTCGACCAACTTGCCGTAGCCGTCGCGACGGTCAGCGAACACCACTACGCCGCTCGCCACAGCCAAAACATCAGAACCTTGGCTTCCGGCGAAGTCTACCCCAGCGTGCCAGGCGGGTTGCCCTGTGATCGGGTCAATACGATTACCGTAGGCTGATGATAGCCAGCCTTTGGCAATGGGCCGGCCGCTGAGGCGAACCTGCTCGGAACGCTGCAGTTCGACCATCACGGTGTCTAGTATGCCGAGCTCTTTCTCTCGCCGGTCTAATTGCAGCGCCAACTGGTTGAGTTGGGTTTGTAGATCAACCCATGCGAACTCTTGAGCCTCTTCAGCCAGGGGACCACCCTGGGCAACGGTTTGATCAAAATTGAATTCACCTTCTCCCAAACCCGAAAGGTCGCGCATATGTGCAGCCAATGCTTCGATGCGCCATAAACGGCTCTGCATTTTTGACAATTGGCTGGCTAACGCATCATTTTTTGCTGACGCTTGTTGCTGCAATCCATCTAATTCAGATCGATGCTCAGTAATGTTGCCATGCCAGTTTTTAATTACCGCGCTGTCAATGGCCTGATGCTTGGATACGCTGACGCCCAGTACAATAAGTGCAGCCACAAGGCTTATGGATACGGCCGCGAAAAAGTATCCTAGAAATTTAGAGATAGTGATGCCTCTAAAGTCGCCGCGTTTACCGATAACGATAATTTGCATGTAGCTTGCTTCCTTGGTGATCCACGCCAGCATCAACAAGCTACAGAAACGCAGTTGGAATCCTCTGACCTCACAACAGCTTGGTCTATTCTCAGAAAATTTTCAATCGCTTCGATCGCGCATTTTGGACCCACACTGTAGGCTGCTATCCTACTGCTGTGTGGAGCGGTCGATACACTCATCACCGCCTGTCAGACATGAGTCCAGCACTCATGGGTAACGAGGACCCGAATTCGTATGACAACAGATCGAATAGACGATCTTCTACAACAACACAACGGTCGCTACTCACCGTTACAGAAGCTCCTGCACCGTTCGGCCAATCAGCGATCTTGGACCGCAGAATTTCGGTCAATTTTAGACGGACCGCTGCGCTATGAAGTAGAGGTCACAGACATTAAGGGGCCGCACTTATTGCTACTGTGCAGATCCGCTGCGGCGGCCACTCGCCTGCGATTCATGGCCGACGACTTATTACAGAAGTTGCAGCCACTCGCGAGTTTTGCACAAGTGCGAGAACTAAAACTGAGAATTGCGAGACTCAGCACCGAAGCTGGCGACGATTACTAGCATTGAACCCTAGGCGGGTAGAGCATCCTTACGTCGGTAGGATTGCGGCACAACACAATCAGACTCATAACTCACGACCTCAAAGGCGCTTGGCGTCTCCAGGACTTTTCTCAACAGAGCATTATTGATGGTATGGCCGGAGCGATAACCGTGAAATCGCCCGACTAAACTGAAGCCAATAAGATAGAGATCGCCCACAGCATCTAAGAGTTTATGCTTGGCAAACTCGTCTCGCACACGTAACCCCTCTTCATTGAGAATACGTGAATCGTCGACCACCACCGCATTATCGAGGCTACCGCCTTGGGCTAAATTTCGCGCTTTCAGTTTTTCGTAATCTGCCAAAAAGCCAAAAGTTCGCGCCCGGCTAATCTCTTTAATAAACGAGGTTGAACAGAAATTAACCTCCGCTGTGTGCTCATGCTGAGCAAAGACCGGATGATCGTAATCCAGCGTGTACTTTAGCGAGAAACCTTCATGGGGCTGTAATTCTGCGAATGCTTCATCGCTTCCGAAACGAATAGCTTCACGGATGACGAGGAATTTTTTTACCGCACTCTGTGCGCTAACGCCGGCAGACTGGATAAGGAAGACAAACGGCGCGGCACTGCCATCCATTATCGGTAATTCTCCTGCGTCGACTTCAACTTCAGCGTTGTCGATACCAAGCCCTGCAAACGCCGACATCAGGTGTTCAATGGTCGAAATTTCATTAGCACCATCAGACAATGACGTGGCCATCGCTGTGGCGCCCACATTCATAGCGTGGGCTCTAATCCGAAAATCATAGTCAAGGTCCGTGCGCCGAAACACGATACCACTGTCAACCGCAGCCGGCCGCAGGACGATGTTGACCTGCTTGCCGGAATGTAATCCTACGCCGGTGGCGCGAATGCAATTTTTCAGCGTATGTTGCCGAGCACTACTTTGCATTGATGGGTTCCGCCTTAATGGCTGCTCGCCCAAGTCAAGCAAACCAATCCTGTGGCACCCAATACTATTGGGCGCCGACACTTCTAGCAGGAGGTGAGGATCAGTTGCTGACTCGGGCCGCGCTACCTTAAATTGAAGATCCAGCCGCTAGGTCAATGACCTAAAGGTTAATCTGCCTGACGCCGCAAAAATGCAGGAATATCCAGATATTCCATATCTTTGGTTTGACCGACATCGAGGTTCTGCGTTGGTTTCTCTACAGGTTTTTGTCTCTCGTAAGCTGGAGTATCTAGCCTTGCATAATCCATCTGACCCGCAACTGCAGCCGGCTCGATCGCAGTATTGTCTACTACAACATTCGGCTTCAAAGCTTTACCCAGACCAGTTGCAACTACAGTTACTTTAATCTCATCCTGCAGGGTCTCATCAATTACTGTTCCGACAACTACCGTCGCATCAGGTGAGGCGAATTCCTCTACGCAGCGCCCGACTTCCGTAAACTCGCCAATATTAAGATCGAGTCCAGCCGTTACGTTAACCAAAATCCCCCGAGCGCCATTAAGGTCAACATCTTCTAGCAACGGCGAACGAATCGCGGCCTCTGCGGCATCCCGGGCTCGATTTTCTCCTGCCGCAGAACCGGTACCCATCATTGCCATACCCATCTCTGACATCACCGTGCGCACGTCAGCAAAGTCGACGTTAATCATGCCGGGACGAATGATCAGATCCGCTATACCCTGAACCGCGCCCAACAGAACATCGTTGGCTGCGGCAAATGCGTCGAGCACACTGGTCTGCTCTCCCAGCACTTCCAAAAGTTTTTCATTCGGAATAGTGATGAGAGAGTCAACATGAGACGCAAGTTCTTTAATGCCTTGCTCAGCATTATTCTTACGTTTTTCAAAATCGAAGGGCTTCGTCACCACCGCGACGGTCAGGATACCTAATTCCTTTGCTACCTCGGCAACGACCGGAGCCGCACCGGTTCCCGTACCACCACCCATGCCTGCGGTAACAAAAACCATATCGGAGCCGCTGAGCAACTCGGCGATGCGATCGCGATCTTCTAACGCAGCCGCTCGACCTACTTCAGGATTAGCACCGGCACCCAGACCTTTTGTGACACTGCTGCCGATTTGCATTGTCGTCTGCGCACCCAGACCTTTGAGCGCTTGGGCATCCGTATTCGTGGCGATAAAATCTACGCCATCGACTTGCTTTGACACCATGTGTTCGACCGCGTTGCCGCCGCCACCACCGACCCCTATAACCTTGATTACCGCACTTTGGGGTGCGCTATCCACCAGTTCAAACATCGTATTCTCCTGCTAGAAGTTTTCACTAAACCAACCTTTTAGCTTTGCCAACGTGCCACTCTTACGGTCGCTTTGTTTGCTCGGCTTTTCCTTCTCTTGGTCCAACCCGTACTGCAACAGACCTACGCCTGTAGCGAATACCGGGTTCCTTACGATGTCCTTCAAACCCGCCACATTTCGTGGCGCCCCCAAACTGACCGGCATGTGGAAAATTTCTTCCGCAAGCTCAATCAAACCTTCCATCTTGGCACCGCCCCCAGTGAGCACGATGCCTGATGCGACCAGGTGTTCAAAACCGCTGCGTCGCAGTTCCGCCTGGACTAACTTAAACAACTCGTCATAGCGAGGTTCAACCACCTCTGCTAATGTTTGACGCGACAATTCTCTATCAGGCTTGTCACCAACGCCAGGAACTTTAATTACTTCATCTGCCCTAGCGAGCTGCGTCAAAGCACAAGCATACCGAATCTTGATGTCTTCAGCATTTTGCGTTGGCGTTCTGAGCGCCATCGCTATGTCATTGGTAACCTGATCTCCGGCTATCGGAATCACTGCAGTATGCCGGATTGCGCCGTCAGTAAATACTGCTATATCCGTGGTACCACCACCAATATCAACCAAGCAAACCCCCAAATCGCGTTCGTCGGCACTAAGTACCGAATAACTGGAGGCCAACTGCTCTAGCACAACATCGTTGACTAATAGGCCACAACGCTCCACGCATTTCTCAATATTTTGCGCAGCATTTACCGCACAAGTCACCATATGCACCTTAGCCTCCAAGCGCACACCGGACATCCCTAACGGCTCTTTGACGCCCTCTTGAGCATCTATAAGGAACTCTTGTGGCAATACGTGCAGTATTTTTTGATCCGCTGGGATCGCCATCGCTTGAGCAGCATCAATCACCCGATCCACATCTTGGCTGTATACCTCGCGATCCCGGATTGCGACGATCCCATGAGAGTTAAGACTTTTAATGTGGCTGCCTGCTATGCCGGCGTACACCGATTCAATGGCGCAACCTGCCATAAGCTCCGCTTCTTCTACTGCACGTTGAATAGACTGCACCGTGGACTCGATATTGACCACAACACCTTTCTTCAATCCTCGAGATTGGTGGGTGCCAATACCTATGATTTCCAGCTCACCGGCATCACCAACTTCAGCAACAATGGTTGCTATTTTGTTGGTGCCAATATCCAAGGCCACTATCTTTTGTCTTTCTACTTCCGAAGCCATGTTTAGCGCCCGTTAGTTAAATTGCTATTGGTCTGTTGCATGCCGGTATTTTGCCCCCAATTCTGCGCCTGAATCGGCCCCAGCGCATCAAATTTAGCAACATCAATTTCACTGTAGCGCACAGCAACACCACTGGGGTAGCGAGCATCCACATAGGCAACTGGTCGTTGCTGTTGTTGGATAATGCTCACATACGCGCGCAAGAATCGATTCATACGAGCCTCTAATTCGACTGCGCCTAAATGTAAAACCGTGCCCGACTCAAATCCTACCTGCCATTCGCCTTGTGCGGTTTCTGTCAGTTCTAATATCGCCAGTCCTTGGCGCGCCGCATATTGTTGTAACAGCCGAAATATCTCCATGCTTTCCCGCGGCGAACTTAACTGCGCTGACAGCTTCGGCAGCTGATCATATTGATCCGGCAGCTGCAGGATATCTCCGTCCGCTGACAAGAACGTATGGTCATCCCACTGAGCTACTGGGCTTTCTTTATAGACATAGATCACCAACTTGTTCGGCCAGCGTCTACGCACATCAACCCGCCGCGCCCAATCCATCTGTTGCAGTTGAGTCTCGAATCCTGGCAGATCTAGGCTCAAGATCCCCGGCAAATCGAGACCACCAATTTGCTCCTGCATAGCCACCTGTTCGGCAGGCGTCAAATCGCCCTCGATTACAATCGTATCAATTGGACGATCAAACTTTATCCATACTGCGATGCCCGCGACCACAACGCTGAGGGTTACTAGCGCTTTTGCCAGACGCTTAAACACTCACCCCCCTTAACGCCTTCGACAGCGCACTGACATTACCAGCACCCTGCACTAGTACCACGTCATCGGTTTCGCAAATATTTGGCAGCAATTGCATCGCCTCAGTTGTGTCTTTGGCATGCATCGGACTGATTTGGCCACGCTGTCTAATCGATGCGATCAGCGAACGGCTGTCTGCGCCATCGATGGGCTTTTCGCCGGCGGCATATACATCCAATAACAACAACACATCTACCGCCGACAATACGCGTACAAAATCATCGAACAGATCTTTCGTGCGCGAATATCGATGGGGCTGATAAATCATCACTAACCGGCGCTCAGGCCAAACTTGGCGGGCCGTTGCAATAACTGCCTCGACTTCCGTCGGATGGTGGCCGTAATCGTCGACAAGACTAACAACCGCATCGTCAACATGAACTGGCGCAGTAATTTCAAAGCGCCGATCGACGCCGGCAAATTCACTCAAACCCTGCACAATCGCTGTATCTGCAATACCCTCATCGCTAGCAATAGCGATCGCAGCCAAAGCATTCATTACGTTATGTTGCCCGGGGATCCCTAGGCGCACCTGCAACGCCGGCTTGTCGACTCCACGGTCTACATCGAAACTCCATGACTCTCCTGCAACCTTGATATTGGTGGCTCGATAATCTGCTGTCTCGTCAGTGCCGTAAGTGATAACACGCCGGGTCAACATTGGGATCAAAGCCCGGGCCTCTGCGTCGTCTGTACAAATCGCCGCTGCGCCATAAAAGGGCAGGCGCGCGACAAATTCTACAAAGGATTTTTTCAGTTCGGTAAAGCTGTGCCCATAGGTCGCCATATGATCTTGGTCAATATTAGTAATCACCGCAGTCATCGGCTGTAGCCGTAAGAATGACGCATCACTTTCATCTGCTTCGGCGATTAAGTAATGACCTTGGCCCAGTTCTGCATTGGTACCTGCGCTGTTCAACATGCCACCAATCACAAACGTTGGCGCCAGTCCTGCACAACGAAAAATTTCTGTAATCAGACTGGTGGTAGTGGTCTTACCATGGGTACCCGCCACCGCGATACCATGGCGATAACGCATCAGTTCACCCAGCATTTCCGCTCGCGGCACCACCGGAATCAGCGCAGCTCGGGCCGCCTGCACTTCAGGATTGTTTTCATCAATGGCAGAAGACACAACAACAACATCTGCACCCTTGATCCAAAGCGCATCATGACCTTTAAATATCTCTGCGCCTTTACTTTGCAGACGCAACGTTGCTGCCGATTCAGCAATATCGGATCCAGACACTAGATAGCCCTGATTAAGGATCACCTCTGCAATACCGCACATGCCCGCACCACCAATGCCGACAAAGTGAAGCCGTCGAATACGGCCCATTTCTGGAATACGGAAAAGCCCCGCCTCAGCCACGACGCACCTCCCTTGGGTAGGCGCAACGAAGCACCATACCGATCATGGCCGAAGAAATGATCAAACTATTGCCACCATAGCTAATGAACGGCAGGGTCAGGCCTTTTGTGGGTAGGGCGCCAGTATTAACCCCTAAGTTGATCAAGAGCTGAAACGCAAAGATTAACCCAACGAAATAACAACAATACCCTGCAAACAATTCGCCACCGTTCAACTGTTCCCGCGCTACTGCGAAGATCCGAATAATGAAAAGGCTATATACGGCGAGCACCGTCAGCGCACCAACCACACCCAGCTCCTCTGCAATAACCGCAAAGATAAAATCGTTGTGGGCCTCGGGCAGGTAGTAGAGTTTTTGAATCCCCTCTCCTAGACCCAGGCCAAATATTTCGCCACGTCCAAACGCAATGAGTGCCTGCACCAGTTGATAACCGCCGTCAAACGGCGTGGCCCACGGGTCTATGAAGGCCAGCAATCGTTGCATCCGGTAAGGCTCCAACCAAATGAGCAGCGCAAGCAATCCCCCGGCTACAACCAGCAACAATAAAAAATAGCGCAATTGCGCTCCCGCAATAAACAACAGCGCAACCGACGCAGCAACGATAACCACGGCCGATCCCAAATCGGGCTCAACGACCAGCAAGGCACCAACAACTGCAATCATACTCAGTGGCACAAAAATTTTCGCCGGCTCAACGCTCAGTTGTTCACCATAACGGTGTAGATAACCCGCCAGGTATATCATCAACCCGAATTTCGCAACCTCTGATGCTTGCAGCGTGAAGCCGCCAACCTGCAACCAACGCGTCGCGCCATTTACGGTATGCCCAACACCGGGCAGCAAAACCACCACAGCAAAAGCCAGCGCACCGAGCCAACCTACCAGATATAAACTGTTCCAAACCCTAAGCGGCAGAATGAAGGTCACAAAAAACGCCAACAGGGCCACCACCAAGTAGACCAAGTGCTTATTTGCATAATTTCCATTCAGAGCAATTGCTGCCGAACTCACCATGATCAATCCGAATGCGAGCAGGGCCAACCAGCACAGCAGCAACTGGGTGAAGCTCTTAGATACGAATGGATTATGGACAGCGGCGAATATCACGACGTTACCTAGGCCTCTGATTCGCTTCTTAAGCGGTGCACCGCCTGGGCAAATAACTCACCCCGTTCGGCAAAATTACGATACATATCCAAGCTGGAGCAGGCTGGTGACAGTAGGACCATGTCCGCATGCGCCGCCATACGTCGTGCCGCAACAACGCCTTCTGCCATATCCTGCACTTGAACACAGTCAACACCAACGGTTGCAGCCACCGCGGACACCGCAGCTGCATCTTTACCAAGCGCAACCACCCCGGCCACTGATTCAGTCAGAGCGGGCGCCAAGGCCTGCAGGTCAGCGCCCTTGGCATCACCTCCGGCAATTAAAATCGTTCGCTCATTAGGAGTTATGCCTTGCAGCGCGGCCAACGTAGCGCCAACGTTGGTGGCTTTCGAATCATTTATATAAGTCACACCGTCTAAGGTTCTTATGAACTGGAAACGATGATCAAGGGATGAAAATTGCGCCGCTGCGGGTGCCGCATCTTGGGGGTCTAGGACAGAATCAACCAGTGCTAAGGCGGCCATAACGTTGAGCTGATTGTGGGTGCCTTTAAGACGCAGTTGGTCTACCGGCAAAACAAGTTCATCACCTCTAGTGATCCAGCGCTCAGCTTTGCTTTGGACAACGCCATAAGACTTTGCGTCACCAGGGGCGTCCAACCCGAAACTCGTCGTTTGCTCAGACTCATGAGGCTGGGTCATTAAGTCGCCACGATTAAAAATGCGGCGCTCAGCGCCGCGATAAATGCGCAACTTCGCACAGCGATAGTTTTGCATAGAGCCATGGTGATCTATGTGATCATCAGAGATATTGAGTACCGTCGCCGCAGCAAAGGGCAGCACTGCACTGCGCTCCAGCTGAAAACTAGACAGTTCCAATACATAACGCTCACGCGGCTCAACCAACAAATCTAAGGCAGCAAGACCAATATTTCCCCCGACCCCACATGCTTGGCCCAAATAGTTAAATATATGGCCAACCAGCGAAACCACGGTGCTTTTGCCGTTAGTTCCGGTTACACCGATCACTGGGGCGCCCGTTGCTTCAAAGAACAAATCAATATCGCTGACGATGGGCAATTTCAAAGTACGGGCTACCGACAATATAGCGAGATCCAAGGGCAGCCCGGGGCTTACCACCAACCGCCCGATATCACTCAAACATTCACCCAGCCGAGCTTCAGGCCATTGCTCAATCTGCCAATGCACCTCAATACCACGAAACTCCTCCGCTACCGGCTGGGGTGATCGCGTATCAAAAACCACGCAAGGGATACCATTGCGCAGCAAATATCTGGCCACCGATCGCCCGGTGACACCAAATCCGATAATTGCATGAACCGTTGGCATACTTATCTAAGTTTCAACGTGGACAGACCGATGGTCACCAGCACCAAGGTGATGATCCAAAATCTAACGATTACTTTAGGTTCCGGCCAGCCCTTTAGTTCAAAGTGATGATGAATAGGAGCCATGCGAAAGACTCTTCGTCCTGTGAGCCGGAAAGACGCAACCTGAATAATAACGCTGGCGGTTTCTAATACGAATAAGCCACCCATAATCAGCAATACAATTTCATGCCGAACAATAATCGCGACCAATCCCAACGCGGCACCAATGGCTAGGGCTCCCACATCTCCCATGAAGATTTGCGCGGGATAAGTGTTAAACCACAAGAAACCCAAACCAGCTCCGATCAGCGCGCCGCAAAAAACCGCCAATTCGCCGGCACCGGCGACGTACGGAATTTGCAGATACGAGGAAAACTCCGTATTCCCGGACACATAGGCAATCAAACCGAGCGCCGCACCGACCATCACGGCTGGCATGATAGCTAAGCCGTCTAAACCGTCGGTTAGATTCACAGCATTACTCATGCCCACAATCATCAAATAGCTGAGCAGTACAAAGCCGATGCCCAACGGCAACGCGATGGACTTAAAGAAAGGTACAAACAAAGTAGTTTCAACCGGCGACTGGGCCGCGGTATAAAGATAAACCGCCGCCATTAGCGCAAACACCGATTGCCAAAAATACTTCCAACGCGCAATTAGCCCCTCAGTATTTTTGCGGGAAATTTTCAAATAGTCGTCAACCCAGCCAATCGCACCAAAACTTAGAGTCACTAGAATCACCAACCAGACATAACGGTTGGTCAGATCCCCCCATAACAGAGTAGTCACCACGAGAATCACGAGGATCAAGGCCCCGCCCATAGTAGGCGTTCCCGCCTTACTGAAATGCGAGGCCGGACCGTCGTCGCGAATCGTTTGGCCAATTTGCGCTCGCGCCAAGCGCGCGATCATCACCGGCCCGATGAGCAATGACATCAATAGTGCAGTGACCACACTGACCATAGTGCGAAAGGTCAAATATTGAAACACCGCAAAACCGCTGACAAATTCAGATAGATAGTCGGTTAACCATAGCAACATCAGATATTCTCACTTTGGATATCATGAACGACCGCAAAGTCGCTGAAGGGAATGAATTCGCCATTAATTTCCTGAGTCTGCTCATGCCCCTTGCCGGCGATCAGCACAACGTCGTCAGGTTGGGCGCTTGTCAGTGCGGCAGCAATCGCCTCAGCGCGATTCACCTCGCTGCGGACACGCCGGGTATTGGATGCATCTATACCACGACCCATATCGTCCAAGATTTGCTCCGGATCTTCACTACGAGGATTGTCTGACGTAAACCACACACGATCACTGCCTTTAACAGCAGCATGAGCCATCTGCGCACGCTTGCCGCGATCGCGGTCACCGCCACAGCCAACAATACAAATCAGGTCCCCACGACACTGAGGCCGTAAGGCAGCTAACGCTTTTTCTACTGCATCCGGTGTGTGTGCATAATCCACAATAACTCGAGGCCACTTCGGTCCACCATCAATGACTTGCATACGCCCGGGAACAGGCACCATGGCCTCTACAGCCTCGACCACGTCGCGCAAGCCATGCCCTAGGGTCAGTAGTACCGTCATTGCTGCAGCTACATTAGCCACTGCAAACTCGGCAGCAACAGGCATTAGGGTTTCAGCGCGACCCCAAGGTGTTGCAAACGATACCCGCATACCTTGGCGCACAGTTTCACTGCGCCAGCTGATATCGCCGTGGGTACCGTAACTGATCACCTCGTTTGCACGGCTTGTGCAGAGAAGGTCCCGACCCACAGCATCGTTACTGTTAATAACCGCCGCAGCGAGTGGCCAGTTTTGGAATAATTTAGCCTTTGCCTCCTTATAGGCGGCAGTGGTTTGATGGTAATCCAAGTGATCGCGACTTAAATTTGAAAACACCGCAACATCAAACTGCACGGCACTGACTCGACCCTGGTCCAAGGCGTGAGAACTAACCTCCATGGCGACTCGCGAGGCGCCTTGAGCGCGCATCGCGGCCAAATAGCTCTGCAAAACTACAGCACTCGGTGTCGTCAATTGGGTAGGCTGAAGTTGATCCAATTCCCCCCACCCGAGGGTGCCGCAATAACCTGTAGCAACACCAAGCCGATGACTTAAATCCACGATGTGCCAGGCAATCGATGTTTTGCCATTAGTCCCGGTTATACCGACACAGCACAAATCTTGGCTTGGACTTTGATAATAACGTGCAGCAATTTCGCTTCTGTATGCGGCCAAGTCAGCAACCGGCACCAAAGGTATCGGCGTTTGCAAATCTATTGCCTCGGGTACGAGTACCACTGCCGCGCCGGCCTTAACCGCGTCTTGCACATGTTGTAAGCGTTGATCCGGATGCTGGCTGACGGCGATAAATGCGTCGCCTGGCTGCACAAATCTGGAATCTTCACTGATACCAGAAACCCTGAGTTCGGACCAATTCGGGTCCTGTATTAGCTCAGCTAACGTCACAATCCGGCCCCGGCAGCCGACACAAGCTCAGTTGTGCCTCGTTCAGCGATTGTCGGCTCTTGCGCGTCACCTGCGACGCCCATTAGGCGCATGCTACGCTCGGCAACACGGCCAAAGATTGGTGCAGCGACCCCACCGCCGCTGTTCACGCCGGACCTAGGCTCATTGACCAGCACCACCATTACCAGCCGCGGATCAGACACTGGCAGCATGCCAGCAAACCAAGCCACATGCCGCTCATCGTCATAGCCCTGTTTCCCGACTATGCGCGCAGTACCGGTTTTACCCGCTACACGATAACCAGGCACTGCAGCCTGAGCGGCGGTGCCGGCTCGGGCCGTCACTAGCTCCATCATTGCCAACACATGACGCACGTGCTCTGGATCAAAGACTTGCTCTGTTTCGATCTGCCGCTCTTGCTTGAGTATCGAGAGCGGCATGCGCTTTCCGCCACTGGCGAGAGTCAAATAGGCTCTTGTCAATTGCAGCGGCGTTACCGATAGCCCATACCCATAGGCAAGGGTTGCACGCACTACCGGATAGCGCAGTTGACTATTATTTAACCGGCCCATCGATTCACCAGGTAACCCGGAGCTGACAAAATCGCCCAACCCCGCTCGGGCCAAAACTTCGAAGACCGCCTGCTCTTCCAGATCCAGTGCAACCTTCGCTATAGCCACCTGACTGGATTTTTGAATGGCTTGAGCAAGCGACAAAGAGGCACGATTAATTGGGTCCTGAATCAACTTGCCACCAACACGGAAATAACCTGGTGAGGTATCGATGACAGTTTCAGTGTCATAGCGACCTGACTCCAGCGCCGCCAAAGCAGTAAAAGGTTTAACCGTCGACCCCGGCTCGTAGGAATCGGTGACTGCGCGATTACGCATTCCCGCAAGCTGGCCGGCGATATCATTCGGGTTGTACGAGGGCTGATTTACCAGAGCCAAAATTTCCCCGGTCTTCGCGTCAGCCATAATCAACGAAGCAGACTCAGCCTTATGTACCTGGACTGCCGATTTCAATTCGCGATAGGCGATGTATTGCAATCGCGAGTCAATGCTCAAGCTCACGTCCTGACCAAATCTCGGTGGCGCCAAATAATCCAAATCTCGTATCGAATTACCTCGTCGGTCCTTAAGCACAACCTTGGCACCGGGCTGACCCCGCAAGTTGCGTTCAAAGGCCAGCTCCACTCCTTCGATGCCCTGATCGTCAATGTCTGTCAGACCAGTGACATGAGCAGCAATCTCTGCTGCTGGGTAATAACGACGATATTCTGGGCGCAATTCCAAGTGCGGCAAATCCAAAGCATCAAGCCGCTGACTCATGTCCCATCCGGCATGACGCTTCAGGTAGACAAATTGTTTGTCTGCATGGGTTTGCAGCCGACGCTCGAGATCCATCTGCGGTATCTCTAACGCATCCGACATTGCAGCGAATTGCGCTGTGCTGAAATCAGCCTTCTGTGGATTGGTGGAGACCGCATAGACGGGAGTACTGACCGCCAGGGCTTCACCGTTGCGGTCATAAATCACGCCGCGCAACGCGGGAATAGACTCCCGGCGGATTGATCGCGCATCACCCTCCTGCTGCAAAAAGTCACGCTCAGTGACGCCGAGAAACACCACACGAGTCGACAGTGCGCCTACTGCCAGCAGAAATAAACCGAGCACAAAGTAATGGCGCCACGCTCGCATCAGCGATCGGCCTTCGTCAAAGGTGGAAAATGCATATCCAGTTCCTGCTCTGCAGCCACCTCTACTTCGTTCAAACTCGCTCGCGCCCCGCGCTCTAGAAGCAATCTACTGTGCACAGCGAGTAATTCGTTTTGCTGCTGCTGAACCAGATCCAGCTCCTGATAGAGACTGCGCATACGATGGGCTGAATCCACCATCTCTAGCGCAGAGACTACGCTGGCAACGAGCAATCCAGCCACCACAAGAATGGGGTAAAGCGACTTGCTAAGCGGTTCATCAGGTTGTTCTTTTACTCGACGACGCGACCGCGCTGTAGGTTTTTGCTGTGCCTGGGCCGTCATCTTCAGGCCACTCGCTCGATTACCCGCAGTGTTGCACTGCGCGCCCTGGGGTTAGTATCAAGTTCGCTCTGGCCAGCACGGATCGGGCCGCTCACAAGTCGACCGCGAACCACCGTATGTGAATCTTGTACCGGCAAGCGCCGTGGCAACACTGGGGGCTGCGATAACGCCTTAAACGTTTGTTTAACTTGTCGATCTTCTAGCGAGTGAAAGCTAATGACCGCAAGTCGGCCGCCTACCGCCAAACTTTCAAAGGCCGCCTGCACACCCAACTGCAATTCTTGCAACTCATCGTTGATGAAAATTCGCACGGCCTGAAAGGTTTTGGTCGCCGGGTGTTTAGCTGACTTAGCATTGCCGCGCGGCACACAAGCAGCCACAACTTCGGCCAATGCTTCAGTCGTATGCAACGGCCGGGCAGCAACTATGGCTTTAGCGATGCGTCGTGAGCGGCGCTCCTCGCCGTAACGCCAGATGATGTTAGCAATAACTTCTTCATCGGCGCTGTTTAACCATTGGGCAGCATCTACACCCTGGCTCGGATCCATGCGCATATCCAGGGGGCCCGCGTGTCTGAAGCTAAAGCCACGGTCCGGATCATCTAATTGCGGAGACGATACCCCGACATCCATTAACACCCCTTGAATTGCGCCACTAAGACCTAAGCCCTCCATTACGGTATCCAGTTCAGCAAAGCGCGCTTGGAAAACCTGCAAGCGCGGCTCAACAGTGCGCAGTTTTTCAGCCACAGCAATGGCATGGGGATCTCGATCAAGTGCAATCACCCGCCCCCGATCAGATAATTCTGCCAGCATTGCGCGACAGTGCCCGCCACGACCGAAAGTCGCGTCAACATAGGCCCCATCCTTAATGATTGACAGCGCCTGCATCGTTTCTAATAGCAAAACCGGCAGATGTTCATGCACAGTGCTGTCCGCTGCGACCGACCGTGGCTGCACCGGCTCTGTCATACGGACAACCCAGATAGGTCATTACCTGTCCCATTCAAGGCTTCCGCGCCCTCAAGTAGCCAGCTGTCCATGCCCTCTTGCCAGTGCTTTTCAGACCAAATTTCCACTTTGTTGCCTTGACCAACAAGCACCAATTTTTTATCCAGCTCGGCATAGTCTCTAAGCATGGCAGGCAACAGCAAGCGACCTGCAGCATCTAATTCCAAGTCCGTGGCGTGGCCAATTAATAGCCGTTGTAATAACCGAGCTTGAGGATTGATATTCGACAAAGCTTCTAATTTCCGCTGCACCACCTCCCATTCGGGCAATGGATACAGCAACAGGCAGGATTCGCGCATATCGATTGTCACGACCACTTTGCCCGCGCTAGCCAGGTGCACAGCCTCTCGGCTGCGCGCCGGCAGAGCCATGCGACCTTTCGCATCGAGAGTTGCACTGTGGATGCCGCGAAACATCTTTTTTTCCTTTATAGCGGGCCCGCGCGCGAGGCATTATCGCGCCATTTCTCCCACTTTTCTCCACATTTACCCAATATGCGACACTATATAGCCCGTATGCCAGAGTCAAGCACCATTCAGTACTGAGTAGGTGGCATAAATTACGGATATAAAAGAACTTTTCGGTTACATGGCGGGCAGCGAACGGAGCTAATTCCGGCCTCAATAGAGGCCGCAAAAACGGTGAGTGTCAGCCTATAAGCCGGGTTCTGTCGTGGACAATCATTCATCTAGGGTTGTCGTCACCAACAACCTCAAGCGGCCTACCCGGATCCGATACGGGCCGTATCATAAGATCTCTATTTGGCCTTGCTCCAGGTGGGGTTTACCTAGCCACAACGTGTTGCCACGTGCGCGGTGCGCTCTTACCGCACCCTTTCACCCTTACCGACGGCTTTAACACACATCGGCGGTCTACTCTCTGCTGCACTTTCCGTAGGCTCTCGCCCCCCAGGCGTTACCTGGCACCCTGCCCTATGGAGCCCGGACTTTCCTCCCGTCGTAAACGACCGGCGATTGCCCAGCTGACTCTCGCCCGACAGTGTAGAGCGATCGCGGCCTGACACAAGTCGGCAAACCATCCTCGTGCGATTATTTTTTTGGCGGCTGTGGATTCATCGACATAGCAAGCTCGTACAGCTCTTTTTTGTTAACTCCGCATATTTGCGCACCCAACCGCGCCGCTTTTGCCGGCGACAGTTCCTGCAACAATATCTGCATA
Organism: uncultured Gammaproteobacteria bacterium; assembly: GCA_913050035.1. GTDB lineage: Bacteria > Pseudomonadota > Gammaproteobacteria > Pseudomonadales > Azotimanducaceae > UBA4421. Next base: position 36,002 of record CAJXAC010000007.1, read on the forward strand.
ACCTGTTGATGCTGAAACTGCTGAGTCATCTCTTCACCGCTCTCAATAATGCCCACAAACTCGCCCTTGGGCGGTGTAGCCAGCTGCGCCAGCAGTTCTGCTGCCGAACCCTGCATCAGTGTTTCGTATTGCTTAGTCATCTCGCGAGCAAGGAAAATCCGCCGGCTAGTCATTTCGGCTAATTGTTCCAAGGTATGACGAATTCGGTGGGGCGACTCGAAAAACACTACCGCCTCTGGGTGCTGGAGCCAGGTTTGTAACTGCTGCCGGCGCGCCACCGCCTTGGCCGCCAAAAAGCCTACGTAGCGAAACGGCTGGCTGGGCAACGGGCAAACACTGAGCGCTGTAATTACCGCACTAGGGCCAGGAATCGGTACTACCTTTATGCTCGACTGCCACGCCAACTGCAGCAGTCGATAACCTGGATCATTGATCAGCGGCGTCCCCGCATCGCTTACCAAAGCCACAGAATCTCCAGCCTGCAAACGACTGATTAGTCTGGGACTGGCAGAGTCTTCATTGTGATCATGCAAACTGGCAAGCTCACAGCCCTCATGGCCAATGTGTGCTAACAGCACGCCAGTGCGTCTGGTATCCTCCGCTGCGATGATCTGGACTTGTTTCAGAGTCGTGATAGAGCGTTGACTCAAATCGCCCAGATGGCCAATTGGGGTTGCAACCACATAGAGTGTTCCTGACATGCCCACTAGACTCCTAATTTTTTGCTGCGCCGCAGTTTTAACGATCGGCTGCCAAACTGCTCCACAAAGCTCGCGGCCTGCACCATCACAAACTACAAAATCTGCACCAACCGGTGCACAGACAAATAGTATCGGTATTGGCTTTAATCAGGCGCGGCAGACCCTTACACAACAAGACCGTGACCTCAAGCTGACACTTGCACAGGCGCAAGCACTACTCGACTCCGGAGACGCCACGCAAACCTTAATGTTGCTCAACGAATTCACAAATCAAGAATTTTCTGCATCAGTGAACGATTGGTTTTATACACTTACAGCACAAGCGCATTCCTCTCTAAACAACGCCATCGAAGCTTATCGGGCGCTTACCCAAGTGTCGCAAACGACTGCTGAATACTGGGTTCTGCTACGACAAGTTTGTTCAGCACTGGCGTTCAGCCGCTGCAAGGCTGATAGCATGATAGCGCTCCAGAACCAGACCCAGTTATCCGGTCAAGTCGAGCAAGATGCCATTTTAGAGACCTTACTGGACGCCAATCGCAATCCAGGATCCGAAGATCTAGTGTTAACTGCGGCGCAGATCACCCCATTGTCCACTCCTGAGACCAACTCGCACTCGGGTTGGTATGCTCTTGCAGACGTTCTAACATCCGCTGGATCGAGACAAAAAACAATCGCCGCTTGGGATAACTGGCAGCAAAGATGGTCAACTCATCCAGCAGCCCTGACGCCCCCGACACTGACGAATGAGCTTGCAGTCAAAACGACCAGGTCAATTGCACTATTGCTGCCACTTTCCGGGGACCTTGCCCGGGTCGGTAGAGCAGTGCGAGACGGCTTTATCGCAGCACTCATGGCGGAAGAGCTCAATACCGACCTGCATATCTTCGATAGCGCAAACCATTCTCCGATTGAACTCATTCGGCTCGCACGCAATGTCAGCGCCGATGTAGTCGTAGGCCCGCTGCTGAAACTTAACGTCGAAGCGTTTGCAGCTTTTGCGGCAGCCAGTGAAACCCCTACACTGTTGCTCAACTATCTTCCCGGTGACAGCGACTTCGGCGCGCCTGCAATTAATTTGCTGCAATTAGGCACAGCTATCGAAGATGAGGCCGCGACTTTGGCGGCGCACCTGCAAACCAACCAACACGAGCGGGTCATGGTCGTCTATAACGACAGTGCTTGGGCGAATAAAGCTCTGAACACCTTCCGCGAAGCTTGGCCATATCCGTTGCATACCGCGAATTTCGGCACCATAAAGCAGCTGACTAACGCAGTTGGCTCAACCATGGGTGTCGCGGCGAGCACGGCTCGCAAGACTCGAATCGCCGCACTACTTGGCGAGCCGGTTGAGTTCTTACCGAGAGCAAGACAGGACCTAGACGCCATCCTCGCACTTACCACCGGGTTCGAATCAGCGGCACTGGTGCCCGCATTGCAATTTCACTTTGCCGACCATTTACCGGTTTACGCCACCTCACAGAGTTTACGCGACAACAAATCACCAACCGGCTTTGCGGTCACAGAATTACCCGTGCTAGTCCAACCCAACGCAGCTGAGCAAGCGCTGATCGATGCGTTTAATCTCAACCAGAGCCCACTTGTTGACCTTTATGCGCTTGGTCTGGCCGCATTCCAGATGGCAACTTGGGCACCGGTGCTCACCGAGTCTTCGTCCTGGCGCGAACACTTTATTCGTCATTCACCCATCGGCATGCTCAGCATCAGCTCTACAGGTCGTGTATCGCGAACTCTTACGGTGACAACCGCACGGGATCGGCAAAGAGCAATTTCGTCAGCCGGGAACATGGGGTCTGAATAATGTCACGCCGAGTTGGCCGCTTGACTGAAACAATGGCTGCATTATTTCTGCTCCTACGAGGGCTAAGGATTATTGATCGCAACTACTACTGTGCCTATGGCGAAATAGATTTGATCGCATTGCACCGCGAGCGAAGACGGTCAATAGCACTTGTATTCGTCGAAGTGCGTTACCGAACGAGCGAATCTCTGGGCAGTGCCGCTGCAAGCATTGACGTACCTAAGCAACTTCGGCTAATAAAGAGCGCGAACCATTTTGTGCATAGGCACCAACAATACAGTCGGCTACCTATGCGCTTTGATGCGGTATTAATGACATGGCCAGCACGCCTGCCTCGAATAACTTGGATGAAGGATATATTTGACACATGAAGACAATCTGGCCTGCTACGGTACTGTTGACCGGTCTGTTATTACTCAGCGGCTGCGCTGGGACTCAGGAAAGACCACGCTCCACCGGCGCATGGATCGATGACAACATTCTTGAGGTTACTATCGAACGGGAAATACGCGCGTCTGATGCGGCCTATAAAGGCGCTCACTTAGTAATCGCTGTTTACGACGGACTTGTATTATTGCTCGGCCAAGTCCCCAGCGAGCAACTAAGAACTCAGGCTGCTGTGGTCGCGGGTAGCCTATATAAAGTGGACGCTGAAAAAGTTCACAATCATTTGTCGGTGGGCGGCCCGATTTCCATGCTCGCGCGCACTAACGACGGTCTGTTAACCACTAAGGTCAAAACCCGATTATTGGCCGCAGAAACGGTCAAGGGGCTGCGAATAAAAGTGATTTCTGAAAATGGCGTGGTTTATCTATTGGGTGCAGTAACGCGCGAACAAGCTGAAGCTTCGGTGGTTGAAGCGCAAAAAGCGTTTGGGGTGCAAAAGATTGTTAAGGTCTTTCAGTACACCGACTTACAACCCACACTTTGATCGCAATAGCGCCTAGACCAGCCGCAGGTTGGGGCCTTTTTTCTCAGCGTCGCTGACCTTTACCGTCTGTTCCTCGGCCGTTGCTTCCGCATCCTGGAGCAGCGTTTTCTGCTCGGTTGCTAGCGCGTCAGAATCCGTATTCGCGAAGTCTTCGTCCTCAAACGCGAGGCCCTGCCCGCTGTCACGACAATAAATGGCGCGAATGCTTTCGATCGGCAGCGTAATTTCAAAGCTCCGCCCTGCAAAACGTCCAGAGCACATAACGAACTCGTTGCCTAGGGACAGGTCACGAACCGCACTAGGGGAAATATTGAGGACAATCTGCCCGTCTTGAACATACTCAGTAGGAACTACGACCCCTTCCACTTCCGTGTCGACCAAAATATTCGGAACCTCATCACAGTCGACTATCCACTCGTATAACGCCCTCAACAAATAAGGGCGCCGGGGCTTCACTCCTGCATCTCCATTTCAGCCTCGGTAAGGCTCTGCCTAAAGGCGTCACGCTCAAAAATCATATGCATGTATTTAAACAACGGCCGCGTAGACTTTTCTGGAAGCGTTATGCCAACTTCCTTAAGGCGCCATAAAATGGGTGCAACACAGCAGTCGACCAAGGAGAATTCCTCGTTCATAAAGAACGGTTTTTCCGCGAATATAGGGGCGATCGCGATAATGCTTTCACGCAATTCCTTGCGCGCCTTAGTTAAGGCCGCTTCTCGACCCTTGCCCAACATCAGCAGGTCAAGCTTGCTGCTCCACTCTTTTTCAACTCGGGTAATCCACAGGCGCGACAGCGCGCGCTGCACCGGGTACACCGGCAATAAAGGCGGATGCGGAAAACGCTCGTCTAGGTATTCCATTATCACGTTGGACTCATAGAGCACTAGATCGCGATCTGCCAACGTAGGTAAGGTGTTGTAAGGATTCACTTCGGCAAGATCTTCGGGAATTTTGCCACCGACCACATCAACGATGTCTACGGTAACGCCTTTCTCCGCCAGAACCATGCGTACTCGATGGGAATAATGATCACGAGGATCTGAAAACAAAGTCATAGAGGTTCTCTTAGTTACGGCGCTCATATTGTAGGCCCGGTTTGTATAGACATAGGGACACTACGGCTAGTGGACGTCTTTCTCGAATTCTCGATTAAGCAAAAAGGTGAATGTACCCAGGATTACCAAAAAGAGCAGCACGTAGATCCCCAGGCGCTGTCGCTCAAGACGACTAGGCTCGCCAACGTAGTACAAGAAATTCGACAGATCATAGATGGCTACATCAAACTCTTCTGGCGTCAGGCTACCACTACCCTCTTCGACAAATAACTTACCACTGGCTTGGTCATACCTCTGAACGCCCTGAAGTCCAAGCAGCACATTGGGCATCCCGACATTGGGGTACACTCCATTGTTAACGCCTAACGGACGTGAATCGTCTACATAAAAGGTCTTTAAATAATTGTAGATCCACTCTGGCGATCGTAAGCGCGCCTCAAGAGTAAGGTCTGGTGGGGTCGCCCCAAACCATGCTTTGGCCTGCTCGGGATCCATTGAAGTTGTCATCAACTCCCCGATTTTCTGGCCAGTAAAAACAACGGTTTCTAGAGCTAATTCTCGAGGGATTCCAAGGTCATCGGCCGTGCGTCCATACCGCTGGTATTGTAAACCATGGCAACCAAGACAGTAATTAGCATATAACTTAAAGCCATTTTGTAGGCTCGGTAAATTGGTCAGATCAGGCTCAAAGGCCTCCATCGGCCAATCGTTTTTTGCTGCAGACCAGCTGAAAGGCGCTCCAACAAACAACCCAATCATTGCAAGGCTGACGAACAATCTCGCTAATCTTTTCATCAAGTAACCCTTTCTGGCTCTGGCTTCGTCTGCTCAACACGAGTGTACCAAGGCATTAGAACGAAATACGCGAAGTACAGGAGCGTGAATAACTGCGCGAGCATAGTATATGTCTTGGTCGCCGGCTGCAGGCCGAGCCAGCCGAGAACTATAAAGCTGACGCAAAGCGCACCTAACGCGATCCGCGATGGCCAACCTTTGTAGCGCATCGACTTAACCGGGCTCCGGTCTAGCCAGGGAAGTGCCGCAGGAATTATAACTGCCGCCCCCATCGTCACTAATCCCCAAAATTTTGCATCCATGCCGAATAGCGGAAACGTCGCCGCTCTCAACATAGCGTAGTAGGGGGTAAAGTACCAAACCGGCGCTATGTGGTCGGGAGTCTTCAAAGGGTTGGCGACCTCGAAGTTGGGCTTTTCGATGAAATACCCACCCATTTCTGGAGCAAAAAAGACAACCAAGCAGAAAACAAAAAGAAATCTGACCGTAGCATCGACGTCGTGGACAACGATGTACGGAAAGAAAGGTATTCCGTCAAGGGGAACACCGTTCTCGTCTTTGTTCTTCTTGATCTCGATTCCATCTGGATTATTGGAACCCACGTGATGCAAGGAAACAAAATGCACAAAGACTAGCCCAAGCAAAACAATCGGTAGTGCAACTACATGAAGGGCAAAGAACCGATTTAGCGCAACGTCCGACATTAAGAAGTCGCCACGAACCCATTCCATCAAGTCAGGCCCAACGACGGGAACTGCACCAACCAAAGAGACAATTACCTGAGCTCCCCAATATGACATGTTACCCCACGGTAACAGATATCCGAAAAAGCCCTCTATCATTAACACGGCAAAAATTGCCATACCAATTAGCCAGACTAACTCTCGTGGGCCTCGGTACGATCCGTAAGCGAGCGCACGAAACATGTGTAAAAAAACGACTAGAAAAAAGGCGGATGCACCCGTGGAATGTAAGTAGCGGATAAGCCATCCAAACTCCACATCGCGCATGATGTATTCCACCGACGCAAACGCAGCATCGCCACTCGGCACGTAGTTCATGGTCAACCAGATCCCGGTAATCAACTGGTTCACTAGAACAAAAGTTGCGAGCCAACCGAACAAGTAGAGCCAATTTACATTCTTTGGCGCATAGTACTTGGACATGTGGTATTCGAAGGTTTCCGTCGCAGGAAACCTTGCATCAATCCAACTCATCAGTCCGCTGGATTCGACAGGTTTTTGGTTCAACTGATTTTCAGCCATTCTAATTTCCTAACGTCAACCAATTACTACTACGGTATCAGACTCAAACCGATAAGGAGGTACCTCCATGTTGGACGGAGCTGGAACTCCCTTCACAACCCGCCCAGCCATATCGAATCGGGATCCATGACACGGACAAAAGAACCCGCCCTGACCAGTTTCAACAAAATTATCTGTGACTAAGTATTTTGGTGAACATCCGAGATGAGTACATATGCCAAGGAAAATACCGTACTCCTTGCGCTCAGAGCGCCACGCGTTCACTGCAAAGTCGGGTTGCTGCTCTGCCACCGCAGAATCGGGATCGGCCAGCATCTCGGTATTAGTTTCTAGCGATGCAAGAGTCTCGGCATCGCGGCGAACGACAAATACCGGCTTACCACGCCACGCCACAATCGGGCTGAGCATTTCGCCGGGCGCTAGCTTCGACACATCAATCTTTACCGGAGCACCAAGGGCCTTGGCTTTCTCACTAGGCGACCAGTAGCTTACAAACGGCCAAGCCGCGCCTACAGCCCCAGCGGCGCCAACCACTGATGTCGCTTGGATCAAAAAATAGCGGCGGCTAGTTCCGTCGCTGTTCGAAGAATCCCCGGTTGGGGCATCATGGACTGCGTCGCCAGTACTCAAGGCTCTTTGCTCCACTGTTTTCAACACCTAACCTTTGGATAGCATAGGCTTTCGGCCCATTTAATCAGACGCCATTTTTACGGCGACTCTGGCTAAGGCCAACGCCAATGTTTTCGCTTTATGGTGTTGTTATGTTTTGAATGTTGCTCTTTCTTATTCTGCAATGCCGTATTTGCAATGCCTGTCCTTGGCTTCTGCAATGGCGCCCCAGCCTCTAGTATCAGCCAAAATAAAAGGCTCTCTTACCGTTGACCGCGAGTGCTCGATGTTGCCATCAGCCTTGCGAATGCGGCTCTCAACACATACGCGATTAGCTCTGGTTTGGTGCCGCTTTTCGCGCGCAGAAGCTTAGCACAAAACGACGTCAGTAACCCACCGGGTTACTGAACATGTATCGATTATCGCTTGGAGAATTGTGGCCGCTTGCGAGCTTTGCGCAGTCCGACTTTCTTCCGTTCTACCGCACGCGCATCGCGTGTTAGGAAACCCGCTTGCCGCATAGGCCCGCGCAGTGTCTCATCGTATTCTACCAGTGCGCGAGCTATACCGTGGCGAATTGCTCCCGCCTGACCCGTATTACCGCCGCCACGGACTGTCACTTTTAAATCCAACTTGTCAGCCAGATCAGCCACCTGCAACGGCTGGCGTACAACCATTCGTGCGGTTTCGCGACCGAAGAACTCGTCTAAGGGTTGCGAGTTCACCATGATGCGTCCAGTGCCTGTCGAGATAAATACACGCGCTGCCGCTGTTTTACGACGACCAGTTCCGTAGTTGTAGTCAGTCATGTACTAAAGCTCCAATACTTGCGGTTGCTGCGCTGCATGAGGATGCTCATCGCCAGCATATACTTTCAATTTGCGGAACATCGCCCGACCCAAGGGGTTTTTTGGCAGCATCCCACGCACAGCGCTTTCGATCATCCGCTCTGGATGCTCTGCTCGCACGGTGGCCACGTCAGTACCCTTGATACCGCCCGGATAACCGGTATGCCGCCAGTAGATCTTGCCTTTTTCTTTATTGCCCGTGACCCGGATCTTTTCTGCGTTGACCACGACAATGTAATCACCGGTATCCACATGGGGGGTAAATTCTGGCTTGTGTTTGCCACGCAAACGACTGGCCACTTCGGTAGCTAAACGCCCGAGGGTTTTGCCGTCCGCGTCGATCAACCACCAGGCGCGTTCGACGTCCTGTGCGCGCATGCTTACCGTTTTCATTATCTGTTTGCCTTACCTTGCCACCCAGATCTTTGTTTCCAGGCCTTGGTTAATTTCGTGTTCAGCGCTTGGTTTCCTCAGCAGTGATGATCTTTTCCCGGTGTGCGCTTTAAGCGCAGTCGCGGCAGAGGCTCTCTCACTCGAGTCTGCTGGTGCTGACAGCAGCCGAAATTTTCGGACGCGCATAATAGTGGAGGCACATGCGCTTTACAACAGAGTTTTCGCCTAGTTAGCAGCGCTGTCGCCGTGTGTATGCGACCCTGCGAGGTAATCCATCGATTGCATTTCCAAGAGTCGACTTTCGGTGCGCGCGAACTCAAATTGCAAACGCTGCCCTTGATACAGCTCATGAATCGACGCTGCCGCAGAGGCAATGAGTTTCACTCCATGATCGTAGAACTCGTCTACTAGGCTAATAAAGCGTCTAGCCGCGTCTTCTTTGCGTATATCCAGAATCGGAATATTGCTCACAAGCACCGTGTGATAGAGCGTTGCCAGCTCGATGTAGTCGTTCTGACTGCGTGGCCCTTCGCATAGATCTGCGAAATCGAACCAAACAATGCCTTGGCTGAGCTTACGTGTGTTAATCGATCGCCCTTCGATGATTAGCGGCACGGCTTGCTCTATTGGTGCTGCAGCTAGTGCAATAAAACTGCGTTGCAGGCTTTCTTCAGCGCCGGCATCCAGCGGATAGTGATAAATCTCGGCCTGTGCCAGCGTACGCAGGCGAAAATCTTGCCCCTGCTCTATCTCGATGACCGCACAATGTTGATACAACAAATCTATCGCCGGCAAAAATCGGCTGCGCTGCAGCCCGTTCTCGTACAGCCCGCGCGGCTCTACATTCGACGTTGCAACCAAAGTAACGCCTCTGGCAAATAGCGCGCGCATTAATTCGGCCAGAATCATTGCATCGCCTATATCTGCTACAAAAAATTCGTCGAAACATAAGATTGAAGCCTGATGCGCAAACTCATCTGCCACGCTCTGCAACGGGTCTGCTACTCCGGCATGGGTTTTGAGGCCCAAGTGAACATGCCGCATAAACCGGTGGAAATGCATCCGCTGTGCCCGGCCAGCGGGCAAACAGTCAAAGAACATATCCATGAGTAAAGTTTTACCGCGCCCTACGGTGCCCCAGATGTAAAGGCCTTCTACTGGTTGGGGCGCTGACCGAGTGATCCATTTTTGCCATAAAGATTGCTTCGGTTGCCGCATTAATCGCTGGAACATCTCATCCAGCCTTTGCACCACCCGCTCTTGGCCTACATCTGCATAAAACGCCCCGCCATCAGCGGCAGTGTCAGCTAAAAGTCGTTGGTATCGCTGAAGCGGACCGTGTGCATCTGGCCGCGCCGCAGAATCGCTCACTCGACCGCGCCTGAACTCGGCGCGTTGTCAATAATAGGCGCACGATCGTTAGCACCACCGCGCGCTGCCGCTGCTTGCGCGTGGGCAAACAGCCCCTCGGATTGGGCTAGTGTATCGGTAACCGCAGACAACTCGCTGGCACCACGGGCAGACATTTCCACCACCGAGGTGCGCTTCTGAAAGTCATAGACACCGAGCGGCGAGGCAAATCTAGCGGTGCCGAACGTCGGCAGCACATGCGATGGTCCCGCCACATAGTCACCGAAAGTCTCGCCGGTATGGGCGCCGCAAAAGATAGCGCCGGCATGGCGAATTTCATCTATCCATTCCTGCGGCTGGGCTACTGCCAATTCGAGGTGCTCTGGCGCCACGCGGTTGGCTAATTCCAGCGCCTCCTGTTTATCCGAGCACACGATTATCGCGCCGCGCTGCAGTAATGATTTGCGAATGATCGATTCTCGCTCCATGGCAGGCAGCATTGCTTCAATTCGAGTAACCACTTGTGCGGCATATGCTTGGTCGGGAGTGATCAAGATACTCTGCGCCGAACTGTCATGCTCTGCTTGCGAAAAGAGGTCTAGTACAACCCAGTCTACCGGCGTCGTGCCATCCGCTAAGATCAACACTTCGCTCGGTCCCGCGATCATGTCTATTCCCACTTGCCCAAAGACCTGCTTTTTCGCTGTAGCCACGTATGCGCCACCCGGGCCAACAATTTTATCTACCCTCGCCACGGTCTCTGTACCGTAGGCCATTGCTGCAATCGCCTGAGCACCGCCAATACTAAAGACCTCATTAACTCCGGCTAAGTACAAGGCGGCTAAAACCATATCGTTTGCCGACTCATCGGGCGTAGGCACAGTGACAACAATGCTTTCCACCCCAGCCACTGTTGCTGGAATAACCGTCATAAGCACACTCGAAGGATACGCTGCTTGCCCACCGGGAACGTAAACACCTACACGCTCCAACGCACTGATCCGTTGCCCTAGACGATTCCCCAACTCGTCCTCAAAGGACCAAGATGCGTCGAGCTGCCGCTCATGAAACAGTCGAATCCGCTCCGCCGCCAATTCCAATGCCTGCTGATGTTTTGGTTCCAGGCGCTGCCAGGCTTCCAACAAAGCACTATTATCCAATCTAAAATCTGCGGCCTTTTTTAGCGCGCGCCGATCTAACTTATTGGTCAATTCCAGCAGCGCGCTGTCGCCGTGCCTACGAACCTGGCCAATGATCTCTGCGACCTGCTGATCCAGCGCACTATCGGTGCGCATATCCCAATGCAACAGTTCAGCAAACTGCTGCTCAAATGCTTCGGTCGAGGTGACTAGTTGCTGAATAACCATGTTTCTAAAACCGTTCTAAACTTGCGGTGGTAGCTTTTCTCTGAACCAAATCGTACCAGCGTACGTTTTACCAAGCGGCTAATTCAGTCAACAACTGCCGCTAATTGCCGGATCAAAGTCTGCACATCCGCGAACTTCGTCTTCATTGATGCACGATTGACAATGACTCGAGTGCTTATGTCACAGATAACATCCAGAGCCTCGAGTCCGTTAGCACGTAATGTATTGCCGGTATCAACAATATCAACGATACAGTCTGCTAATCCGAGCACGGGCGCGATTTCCATAGCCCCTGTGAGCTTGATCAGTTCAACTTGGCACCCTTGGCTGTGGTAATGGCTGCGGGCAATATTGACAAATTTCGAGGCGACGCGAAGCACCCCCGTTGGCGCTTCGAACCCAACGGGTGCAGCAGTCATCATACGGCACAAGCCTATTTTTAAGTCTAGTCGCTCATAAAAACTCATGCCGGCGCCATATTCTAAAATGGTGTCTTTACCGGTTATGCCAACATCCGCAACGCCCTGCTCTACATAGGTCAACACGTCAGCTGAGCGCGTCACAATAAGCCGATGCTCGCCACAACGACTGTCGAAAATAAGCTTGCGAGACTCAGAAGGATGCTCAACCGGCTCAACACCGCAGGAAGCCAAAATTGGTAAGCATTCTTTCAAGATCCGCCCTTTGTTGAGGGCAATAACCAAACCCATCTGTTGTTGTCCTTTTAATCGAGTGTTAGAGGATTCACGGGGCGTCCTTCGCAGTCAGGAAACCCGACGCACTTGTGCCCCGATCTGCTGCAACTTCTCTTCAATGGTCTCGTATCCGCGATCAATGTGGTAAATGCGATCAATAATGGTCGTGCCTTCCGCTACTAATGCTGCAAGCACCAAACTAAAAGAGGCGCGTAAATCCGTTGCCATTACCGGGGCGGCTTTGAGCTCTTCCACTCCATGCACTACAGCCATAGAGGGGCCATGCAATTCTATATTCGCGCCAAGGCGGTTCATTTCATGCACGTGCATAAAGCGGTTCTCGAATATGGTTTCACGAATCGTAGCAGTACCCTTTGCCACAGCATTAAATGCCATAAATTGCGCCTGCATATCTGTGGGAAAACCTGGATAAGGCGAGGTTTCTATATCAACGGCCACTGGCCGCCGACCCTGCATATCTAGCTCTACCCAGTCATCACCGGTCTTAATCTGCGCGCCCATCTGCTGGAGTTTTTCGAGAATGACCCCTAGTGCCGCGGGCTGCAGATCAACGAGCCTGATTGAACCTTGAGTAATTGCCGCCGCAATCAAATATGTACCCGCTTCAATACGATCCGGCATGATCTGATATTGGCAGCCACCCAATTCAGGCCTGCCCTCAATGACAATTTCTGAGGTGCCGTGACCACTGACCCGCGCGCCCAGAGCAGCTAGGAAATTGCCAAGATCTATGATCTCTGGCTCGCATGCTGCGTTGTACAAACGAGTTGTGCCTTGCGCCAAACACGCTGCCATCATCAAATTTTCAGTGCCGCCAACGGTCACCAAGTCCATATATATATCGGCGCCCTTCAGTCCTTGCTGCGCCTGGGCTTTTACGTATCCATCGACAACCTCTATTGCCGCTCCCATCGCCTGCAGACCTTTCAGATGCTGATCCACTGGCCGAGAACCAATAGCACAGCCGCCGGGGAGCGATACTTCAGCGCTGCCGTGACGAGCTAATAGCGGTCCCAGTACCAAGAACGAGGCGCGCATGGTTTTTACCAATTCATAGGGTGCTTTCAAATTAGTTAATTGCGCAGCGGTGACTTGCACGTTCATTCTTTCGTCTACAACAACGTCAGCGCCCAGACACGCCAGTAATTCAATCATCGTTGTGACATCTTGTAAGTGCGGGGTCTTGCTTAGGGTTACCGCCTCACTTGTTAACAAGGTAGCTGCGAGAATCGGCAGTGCTGCATTTTTCGCCCCAGAAACCCGCAGTGTGCCAGCGAGTTTCTGGCCGCCTTGTATTTGTAGCTTGTCCATATGACTGCAGCGATCACTCCGAGTTCTAAACGCCTGCTGGAGCGTCCGCCTTTATGGTGACGGCATGCAGAGCCCCTGAAGCAATCAAATCTTCAATGCACGCATAAACTAACTGCTGTTTTTTCACTCGACTCAAATCGCTAAAAACTGGACTCACAACATCGATCATTGCGCGGTTACCATCAACGGCGACACTGACAGTTGCATCGGCTATGGCGTCTACAACCCTACGAGTAATCTCTTCTTGCATATTTTGCTGACCTTAGTGGAACGACTATCGCTGAGTGGGCGTAGACAGAATGACCGAGAACTGTGGCACAGCCTCAAACAATACAACAAACGGCGCAGTGTCGCATCAGAGCTCGCTTGGATATCGCAGCAGATGAGACTAAGCTAAGTTTTTCAAGTTTCCCGTATCGGCGCTGACACCAGCAGTTCTGAACGACGTACCCAATTGAGGGATTCACCCAAGTAAGGATGGTGGCGGAAAATGTGGTTGCAGCTGCTATTGCTATTAGTGGGCTTTGTTGCCTTAGTTTGGAGTGCCGACAAATTTTTGTCAGGCGCAGCCTCCGCTGCTGTCAATTTCGGAATCCCGAAAATAATTATCGGGCTGACCATCGTATCTCTTGGCACTTCTGCTCCAGAAATTATTGTTGCCACCTTTGCGGCCTTGGAGGGCAATCATCTGCTTGCCGTGGGCAACGCCATCGGTTCTAACATCGCTAATATTGGTCTAGTGCTCGGTATCACAGCAATCATCACGCCGTTGGCGTTTTCGCGAAACGTTCGGCGCAAAGAACTACCCTGGCTCATCGGCGCAACACTGCTGACACTGGCACTGCTGTTCGACCGCGAACTCTCTATGGTCGACGGGCTTATTCTGATTTTCGGATTGGGCATTATTCTTTGGCAGTTGCTGGTAAGCGCGCGAGATCCTGATGCTGAAAATGATCCGCTGCAGGACGAGTTGAACGATATTCCCGAGATGAACAATGCCAAAAGTCTTTTATGGCTGGCCGTAGGCTTGGCCATATTGCTGCTATCGGCGCAAATACTCGTTTACTCAGCGGTGAATATTGCGCAGATGTTTGGCGTCAGCGAACTAATTATTGGCCTAACTATTATCGCTATCGGTACCAGTCTTCCGGAACTCGCAGCGACTGTCGGTTCCGCATTAAAAGGCCATCCTGAGATCGCGATTGGCAATGTAGTTGGCTCCAACATTCTCAATATTCTCGCAGTACTTACCGTTCCAGCACTGCTGGGTGGTGTGGAACTCAACCATGTCGCGTTGTGGCGAGACGCTGGCATGATGACCGCACTCACCATGATGCTCGCGCTCTTTGCGTACGGCATTAACTCTCGAGCTGTTATCACCCGCTTTGAAGGAGCAGTAATGCTGGCAGCTTGGATAGGCTATAACTTACTGCTTATTCACCAGGCCTAGCATGGACACAGCCGATCAATCGATGTCACTCGCGGCACGGATACAGGGGGTCATTCTCGATGTCGATGGCGTTTTAACCAACGGTCAGATCATATACAGCGACCGCGGCGAAGAGCTAAAAACCTTTAATGTACAAGACGGCGCAAGTATCAAGCTGTTGCAAAAGCATGGAATAGAGGTCGCCATCATCAGTGGACGTGAGTCTCCTGCCGTTAGCCGACGCGCTGAAGAACTCGGAATCAAATACGTGATACAGGGGGCCCACAGCAAGAGTAAGGCGCTCGACCAACTGCTAGATGCGGGCTTCTGCAGAGAAAATTTATGTGCAATCGGCGACGATCTGGCCGATCTTGAACTTTATGCCAGAGAGAACGTCACTCTCAAGGCGACGGTAGCAAACGGCCATCCGGTTGTGCGCACGCGCGCTGACTTTGTCACCCAACGGAGCGGCGGCGAAGGGGTTATCGTCGAGCTTGCGCAGCTGATCTTGCAAGCGCAGGATCGCTGGGACTTTGACTAGAGTGGCGCATTCGATGGAAGCTCTTAGCACTAAGCGACTCGCAACTGGAACGCTTATCTTTGCTACTGCACTGATTTTTCTGTCTGCCACCAGCGAACCCACGTCGACCACCGTTAACCTCTTGGCCAATGACAGCGATAATAACGGCGCGATCATGGCCACCGGTACACGTATGCAGATGACAGAATACGCCAATAGCGGGCAACGTCTTTATTCTCTCAAGGTTGCAGAGTGGACCCAGTACCGCGACACAGAAAATACCCACATTGAATTGCTGCTGCCGGAAATGCGCCTGTTTGATGACTCTGATGCCACGCCTTGGCAGGTGTCGGCCCAGCGCGGAAGAGCAACAAAACTTGGGAACCAGCCGCGTCTGACCTTGTCAGATCAGGTGCAGCTTCGGCAGACAACGCCATCTGCTGACTCTGTGTACCTGCGCAGTGACCGTCTCTCGGTGGATGCCGCCAATGAATCCGCCACTGCGCGTGGCAATGTCATTTTGAACGTTGGGAGCTTGCGCACTACTGCACCGGTGATGATCTTGCACAAAAATTCGACCCTCGAGTTCAGGCGTGAAGACAATCTGCGCGTCCTAAGTACCCTGCTTCTTCCAGAACAGCAGGCAACCGAACCACTAGGCGCGCGCGATGTCTAGGGCGACACTTGGCATCATGCAACTGGCTTATCTAACCGTCCTTTTAATGCCCTGGGCCGTATGGGCTGCCGCGCCAAACAGCATCCAAATCGAGGGCGATAGCGCCATTTTTGATCAAACCAGCAAAAACATTATTTATTCTGGCTCGGTTATAGCGACTCAAGGCGACTTAATGATTGCCGGGGACGAATTGACCGTCGCGCTGGTGGAGGATGATGTGGATACCATTCGCACTACCGGAGCCCCCGCTAGATTTTCGCTACGCCAGACATCCGCCGGAGACAGCGAAAGCCAGCTTACTGACCTAAGGGCGAGCGCTTTGACCATTATCTTTGCTCCTACGGCCAACCAGCTGCAATTGCTCGGTAATGCAACTCTGCAACAACGCGGTAACATCATTCGGAGTGATGCAATTATCTATGATTTAACTGCTCAGCAAATTCGCGCAGACGGCGACAAAGAGCGTGTCCGCATGGAATTTGAAATATCCGACACAACCTCCGCCGAGAAGTCTGAGCGCCAATGAGCACAAAAGCACTGCGTGGCCTTCATCTGCACAAGCGTTACCGCGACAAAATTGCCGTTAACGATGTAAGTATTGATGTCCATCAGAGTGAAGTAGTGGGTCTACTCGGGCCGAACGGTGCAGGCAAGACAACCTGCTTTTACCTGCTTGTGGGTCTGCTGAAATGCGATTCTGGGCAGGTAGTACTGAATGACACAGAGTTAACACATGCCCCAATGCATTTGCGCGCGAATGCCGGTTTGGGCTACCTGCCCCAAGAAGCCAGCATCTTCAGAACCCTGAGCGCCCGGGACAATTTGCTGGCTGTTCTTGAACTGCAAACACACCTAGATAAACAACAGCGTCAGCAGCGACTGCAACAACTCCTCGACGAATTTCATCTTAATCACATTGCAGACACGCTAGGCCAAAGTCTCAGCGGCGGCGAGCGCCGGCGTCTGGAGATCGCCCGCGCGCTGGCCAGCGAACCAAATTTTATGTTGCTCGACGAGCCTTTCGCAGGCGTTGACCCTATTTCTGTAACTGACATTAAAAATGGCATCTTGGATCTGAAAAGCAGAGGCTTGGGGGTGCTCATTACGGATCATAACGTTAAGGAAACTCTAGACATCTGCGATCGCGCCTACATCGTCCACGAGGGGCATGTCATCGCCGCAGGCGAGCCAGAAAATATACTCCAGAACGAGACCGTAAGAAGTGTCTATCTTGGCGACAGCTTTGCGCTATGAGATCTTAGCCGACTTATGAGTTAAC
>CAJXAC010000008.1 GCA_913050035.1 uncultured Gammaproteobacteria bacterium
CGAGAAATCATCAAAGCCTGCAGCCTTGGTCATTTCTTCAGCGACTTTGCGGGTAAATCCGAGAGTACCCAACCCCGCTCCATCTGCGGTGGACATACCCGAGTTCATACACACCATGACAGAAAAACCGTATAACAATCCGGCCATGGGGTGATTCTGCAGATTTTCATTAAACGTCTCGAAGCCCCTTATGTCTTCGCAGAGCCAGTAACTTTCAGGTTTCAGCGCGCCGTATATATCGCTAATTAGCCGATCCGGATAAGGCGTGTCATGGACAACGTCAAAGGTCGTCACCAGATCAAAACTCGGCTGCTGTGGCAACGGCTCCTGTAGCGGATTACTCAGTCGAATATTGGTAACTCCCGCCTCCGCGATGTTCGCGCGCGCCCTTTGCAACGCCACCTCTGAGGTGTCATAGCCAATAAACTGCGAGTTTGGAAAAGCCTGGGCCATGGCAATCGTTGATAAAGCCCCACCACAACCCACATCAGCCACTACCGCTCCCCCGGCTAGGCGATCTTGCATATGCGGAATCATCGGCAACATTTCCGGCACTAGGCGCTGCTGCTTCGAGAAAGCTCCCATACGCTCGATACCACAGGCACAGTCAGGTCCGTGCTCGTCGTAGCTCATCCCCAAACCAGTGCGGAATGCGTCTTGGAGTTTTTCAACTGCAGGAAATACCGCCACCGCAGCATCGTAGGCGCCCATTAAATAAGCCGGATGATCCGCATCTACCAGTACCGCATGGGCCTCGGCAGAGAGCGCAAACACTTTAGCGTCCGAATCATAGTCCACCTGACCAACACAGGCCTGGTGCTGTAACCATTCACGCACCCAGCGCTCATGCAAATTCAATTGCCTGGCCAGGGTCGTACTGTCGCAAGGGCCAATGTCGTACAAGGTTTTGAATAATCCCAGTCGATCACCCAGTACCGAAATCGCGCAATTAAACCCCGCGGCCACCATGCCGCCGGTTTGCTTTAGAAAGTCGCCTAGTTTGTCTTGATCTACAGCATTCATATTGCCCTCCTCAATGGCCAGTTGTGTGGCCATAGCCCCATGGCTGCATGACCAATTACCGAGTAAATCAGTTACATTCACCCCTGACAAATTCAAGCCTAAACAGTCAGGGAGTAGAGATGGATTTTCCGCAACCAGAAATGATCGAGGTCAACGGTGTTACCTTGGAAGTGTTCAGTGCCGGACACGGCACACCACTGGTGCTGTGTCATGGATGGCCAGAGCATGCGTATTCCTGGCGCTTTCAGATTCAACCGCTAGTTGACGCCGGCTACCATGTCATCGTGCCGAATCAGCGAGGTTATGGAAACTCTAGCCAACCAGAGGCGGTGACCGACTACGATATTGAACACCTAACCGGCGATCTGATCGGCTTATTAGATCATTTCGGCTACGAGCAGGCAGGATTTGTCGGCCACGATTGGGGCGCAATCATCGTTTGGAATCTAGCCATGATGCACCGCCAGCGAGTCAGCGCGGTGGCCAACCTGAGCGTGCCCTTTATGCAGCGCGGTAGCAGCGAGTGGGTCGGCTTCTGGGAAAAAATGCTTGGCGGCGATTTTTATATTGTGCACTTCAATCGCCAGCCCGGTGTAGCAGACGAGGTCTTTGGCAACCATACCCAGCAATTTCTTGACAATATGTACCGGACTAATCAATGGCAACACCCACCGGTAGATCTCGGCCCTGGCATGAATATGATCAACATGGCCACAGCCCCAGAACTAGCTGGCGGCATGCCCGGGGACCCGCTGATGTCTGATCAAGAAATGCAGATTTTCTTAGACGCCTTTGCCATCTCAGGCTTTACTGGCGGCATCAATTGGTACCGTAACTTTAGTCGCAACTGGGAGATCATTGGCGCCTTCGAGCAGTATATTCACCAACCCACCCTGATGATCTATGGCGACTATGACATGGTGCCAAAATCCGAAAATCTTGAGGATTTTGTCGGCGACCTCACCGTACACTCATTCCCCTGTGGCCATTGGATCCAACAAGAGCGCCCTGAAGACACCAATACCGCACTACTCAACTGGCTGGGTACTAAATACCCAGCCTGAATGAGTCGCCAGCCTTCAGAACGCTTGCTCGATCGCGCCCCAAAGTGCGGCACCGATGAGCGCCAAGTTGGCCACAAAGCCCAACAGGAACCCTAAAGTGCGAGAACCAGGATCGCGAACATAGGCGCGCGCGTACAATCCACGGCCGATCACAAACAACAGACCCACTGGTGCTGCGAAAAATGCATTACCAAACATTGCTGCTGCGACCAGTGCCGGCAGAAATATAACCAACTGCTCCAAAGTATTTTGTTGTACCCGAAAGTACCGATCAAACTCTTCATTGCCGGTGGTCGCCGGCGCCGCGACGCCGCAGCGGCCTCGTGCGCGGCCAACCTGCAGTGAAAAATACAAAAATTGCAACAACGCCAACATTGCAATGATAACTATATAAGCCATTACTACCCCTCTCTTTTGCTACTGCCACTATACCGATTCAACGGCGCAGCCACATATCTAACAGCCGCTCAACTAGGATTGAGCATAAACGCCCCGCTGGCCTCTGCCACCACAAAATTGTCTGCACTACGAATAACCCGCCCTTGCATTTGCGCCAAACGGCCCTTGCGTTTTTCGCACCAACCCTCTAACTGCACCGGGGTGCCTACCATAAGTTCACTGCGATAACGGATATCGGCACGCGCAGTGAAACACTGCAAACCCTGCAGCCACAGCCAGTTGGCCATCACATCATCTAATAAACTGAATACAATGCCGCCGTGGGTAACATTGCGATAACCCATATGCTGGGATTGAGGGGTGAACTGCCCGCGGCAAATCTCACCATCCAAGGTAAATTTAACCCCCAGACCGATTGGATTTGCAGGGCCGCAAACAAAGCAGTGATTGCTGTCGCTGGCTAAAGCCGCTTCGCGGCCGGCATACCGCTGGTCGTTATCTGTCACTCAAAATCTCCGTTGCTCGCGTGATCGCCTTTCAGCCGTTAGAGTAGTAGCTAATGAAGCCAATTTTACGTTATTCCAGCCTGTGTTAAACGAAATTACTGAAAGCCTCGCCAGCTATAACGCGCGGTTTGGCGAAATCAATGCCAATACCCGAGAGGCGGCCGTAGCGATTATCCTGCGGCAGCAGCCCGATGCTCCGGACAGCACTGATATTTTGTTTATCCAACGCGCCGAAAAAGTCGGCGACCCTTGGTCCGGGCATATGGCCTTTCCTGGCGGCCATAGAGAACGCCAAGACGATGGCCTGCGCGGGGCGGCAATGCGCGAAACCTCAGAGGAAATTGGCCTCGATCTGAGCAATTCCAAATATCTGGGCGCTCTGGATCACGAACAAGCACAACCCCGGGGCCGAGTACTGAACATGCTCATTGCACCTCATGTCTTTCAAATTACCGGCGACCCAAAATTTTCGCCGAACCATGAGGTGGCTGAGGTGGTTTGGGCTCCGCTAAATGTACTGGCAGCTAATACACTACACAGCACTGAGACAATGCCCATGGCAGGTCGGCCCACCGTCTTTAACGGTTATCGACTGGAACGCGGCCATTTTGTCTGGGGGCTAACCTACCGGATCCTCAAGTCATTCTTCGCCACAGTCGACCCGAGTTGGCAACCACCCCATGAGGTGGATTAACAACGTTTACAGCTAGGGCGTATACCGCAGCTGGCGGAAATTGGCGATCGCGAGTCCAGCAGCAACGCTAGTAAACGGATCGTGGTCTACCACGCGAGCACTGAACCTCTGAGTCAGCAGATCATTGACTGCTGGTATCAGGCTGGAACCGCCGGTGCGCAGGACAATGCCTATGTCATCATGTTGCAGTCCGGCCTTCGCGACCACCGTGTCCAGCGCTTGGGCCACCGCAGCGATAGGTTCACTGATCAGCGTTTCGAACTCTGCTCGCTGCATCGGTATTGCCAGATCAATCTCCGGAATGTCCAGAACCGCTTGATCAACAGTGGATAACTGCGCCTTAAAATCTTTAATTCGCGAAAACAGCAAATAACTCAAATTGTGCTTTATGACATCGCGTAGCCGCTCGAATTGCTTCTGAGCGGGGCCGCCTGCGGCAATGCATTCCATTACCGGCGTAGTGTAGCGGTTCTGATTCAACGTATAGGTGATCGCCCAATTGATTAGTAGCTCTTCAAAATCTTCAAACGGAAACTGGGTCTCAATCTCGCGATCAAAGCCGCGCCGGCGCCAAACTTGTCCCTTGCCTAAATGTGGAAACAAAAGTTTGCGAAACAATAATTGGTCGAGGTGATCGCCACCCAAGCCAATGCCATGAGTCGCCACCACCTCAAAATCCTGACCCTGCCGCCGCAACACGCAAAAATCTAAGGTGCCGCCACCAAAATCCAGAGTCAGCAACAGTTCGCCTTCGGCATACGGATTGCTATGCAGATAACTGACAGCCGCCGCAATCGGCTCCGGAAAAAAATGTTGCGTCTTTATTCCGGCGTAATTAAACGCTTCACCCAGACGATTCAGGGCTAGATCATTGGCAAATCGATCACGGCCTTCAAAGTTAACCGGATAACCCAAGTGGGCTGCGTTAACTGCACCCACCTGTTGCTCAATAGAGTGACGGATACGCAATAACAGCGGTGTTATCAATGCAACCAACCTGAACGGCTGATCAAATACCATTAGCCTACGGACAGTTTCGTCACCAAGTAGGCGCTTAGTGCCACGAAACAGTCGACCCTGCATACCGCTGTCGGTGATTGGAGCACCGTAAATCTTCTGCGTTGCCGTATCGACTTCCGCAACTTCGTCACCGCCACCACCCTCTACAAACTGGCTGGTTTCACCCACCACCTCGGGAATCAGTTCCACCGTTCGGCCAGTATTGTCTGCAATGTATTGACTCACCGCTTGCTGACCCGTCTGCGCTGTCAGCGAACGATCGATATAGGTGGCAGAAGGAATAATGTCGTCGTCTTGTTCCAGACGCACGAGTTGCAGCTGCTCGCCGTCAAAAACCGCTGCTGCTGAATTGCTGGTTCCAAAATCAATGCCGATGCCGACCTTCGACATACCTTTCCTCTCGTCGTTCACGTATCAGCTTCGCCGATCCGGGGCTACGCCCTATTTCTGCAAAAAATTATTCCCCGCATGCATACAGTGTCGCGCGCGCTCTAAAGGGCCGGCATGGTAACCGCGATAACCTAGAAGGCCAATCGCACCATCCATTTATTGCGCATTTATTGCGCTACGCAGGTCAAGAGTTGTGTAGAGTTCGGATATGACCAAAGCCAGCCGCCCGACCGATCTAGGGAAATTCCGCAAACTGCGGCGCAAACAAACCGCCCAAGGCAAAACCCTGTGCGCGCGCGGCTTTCACAAGTGGGTGGACGACGGCAAAAAGCAGTTCGATGTCAAACAAGGTCGCCTTATTAGCATTCAGCGCTGTCAGCGTTGTGGCATTGAAAAGACGCAAATCGGCTAGCAAAGCTTGTCGCAGGTTTGTTAGATCTCGACCCCCAGAGCACCCAAATCACAACCTACTCCGGTACCACCCAGACCACAGTAACCATTGGGCACCTTGGCCAAATATTGCTGGTGATAGTGCTCGGCGTAATAAAATTCGCCAGCCATGCTGAGTTCGCTAGTGATCTGTCCATAACCTGCAACATTCAACGCTTCTTGAAAAATTGCCGCACTGGCCCGGGCTTGGGTCAATTGTGCCTCACTGAAGGCGTATATTGCCGATCGATATTGCGTGCCTCGATCGTTGCCCTGGCGCATACCTTGGGTCGGGTCATGCCCCTGCCAGAAGGTCTTTAGGATATCCGTTAATTCGACTCGCTCGGTATCGTAAACAACGAGCACCACTTCTGTATGACCAGTACCACCACTGCATACTTCCTCGTAGGTGGGATTAGCGGTAAGGCCGCCGGCATAACCTACCGCAGTAGAGTAGACACCGGGCAACTGCCAAAACATCCGTTCAGCACCCCAAAAACAACCCATACCTACCAGTATTTGTTCACAACTGGCAGGAAACGGCGCCTGCAAAGTACGACCGTGCACAAAGTGTCCTGGCGGCAACGGCATAACCTCATCGCGACCAGGTAAAGCCGTCTCTGGAGTCGGCAATGCAGATTTAGAAAGTCCAAACATAACGCTTCTCGCTAATAACTATTGAGGTTACAACCGCACTCAACCGTTGCAATAGTTTAGCCCTTGCCCTTGGTTTTAGTACGGTTTGGCTTAGAGTTTTTTTCTATAAATTGCACGATCTGTTTCGCTACATCTACTTGGGTAACCTCTTCCACCCCGCGTAATCCAGGCGAGGCGTTCACTTCCATTACTAAGGGTCCGCGATCTGATCGCAGAATGTCCACACCGCATACATTCAGACCGAGGTAGCGCGCTGCCTTTACCGCGGTTGCGCGTTCTTGTGGGGTCAACGTCACTTGGTGCGCAGACCCACCGCGGTGCAGATTACTGCGAAATTCGCCCTCGATGGCTTGCCGGCGAATCGCAGCAACCACTTTGTTGCCGATTACAAAACAACGGATATCGGAACCGCCGGCCTCGCGAATATATTCCTGCACCAATATGTTGGTATTGGTTTCCATAAAGGCTTGTATCACGCTTTCCGCGGCCTTTTGGGTCTCTGCCAGAACCACGCCTTTGCCCTGAGTTCCCTCCAACAGCTTAATTACCAGCGGCGAACCACCGACTTCGCGAATCAAACCATGGACGTTGTCCGGAGTGTGTGCAAAAGACGTTACCGGAATGCCGACGCCTTTACGCGCTAACAACTGCAGACTACGCAACTTGTCTCGGGCACGGGTAATTGCTACCGACTCATTCAGCGAGTACACGCCCATCATTTCAAACTGGCGCACCATGGCACAGCCATAAAAAGTTACCGACGCACCGATGCGCGGAATCACCGCGTCAAAATCCTTGGCTCGAAACTCCTCATTCAGATAGTGCACCGATGGGTTATCTGAGGTGATATCGACGAAGCAACGCAGGTGGTCAATGACACGTACCGTATGCCCCGACTCTTCGCAGGCCTGACGCAGTCGGCTGGTCGAATAGAGATTCGGTCCACGGGATAAGATCGCAATATTCAATGCATAGCTTCCAAGGTTAGGCGCTGTATACAACGCCGGATTAATAGATTGGCTTCTGAACCGATGAGCTCGACGCTACTCCGTTTCATTCCTCTTCCTCGCCAAATTCATGGGCGCCTTTGAAACCACCTAGTAGATAGGACTTGCCAGGAATCACGTGGTAACCATCGGGTATACCGCTGCGACCCAGCAACATTCGAAAACGCATGTTCGTGCGCGACGCCAAGGTCAACTCAATGGTGCGCACCTGATCACCAATAGCGACCTTGGTGGCAATGACCGCGCGCTCATCTTGAACCCCTCCAGAATTTCGCACTTTTCGGTACCCAACTAACAGCGCACGACAGCGTGTAGTCAGTGCATCACTAAATTGACTGGGTAAGACGGTGAACTCGACCCAAGAGTCACCATCAACCGTGCTGACTTGGATATCCGTTGCATGAATCGCTGAAGTTAACGCACCGGTATCTACCTTCGCCTTTATAGAGTCAACACCGAGTTCCGGCAGTGCCAAATACTCACGCCAACCGATTTCACCGCCTTTGGTTTTACTCATTATTTGCGTCTGCGCTCAATCTTACTCATCTCGCCATCTTCACAGCGCCCATAGCTTGCACCTTTGCTCCATGGGCCCCGCTCTATCGAGCAGTTTCTTGGGTGCGGGCATTATCTCCTGAAAGCATTAGCTGACCCCAGCAATAT
Source organism: uncultured Gammaproteobacteria bacterium (assembly GCA_913050035.1). Lineage (GTDB taxonomy): Bacteria > Pseudomonadota > Gammaproteobacteria > Pseudomonadales > Azotimanducaceae > UBA4421. The sequence goes on from CAJXAC010000008.1 coordinate 7,853, forward strand.
TTTTGCTGTGGAATAGTAAGACACCTAGACAAGCGCTGGTTAATACTGCCACTGAGTTTCATCCTCACCACGACAGTGCTATAACACTTCGATGAACATCCTTCGTCAGCCACTGCTCTCACTTTGCGCACTTGTAGGCCTTGGGCTGCTTCTCGGCGGCTGTCAAACCAGTGCGCCCAGACCTACAGCTGTGGAATATAACGGCACGCCGTTGCCCAGTATTATGGGCCTGCAACAAGAGTTCTTATCCCAGCCTGACGTCATGACTCGGTACCTGAGATTGTCCGAGCTTGAAGCTCAAGCCCTGGCCCTAGCGGCAGACGAACCCCTGCGTCTGGGCTCTGTCGGTTCCGCCATTTTAGAAATTTATCCTGCCAGCTACACCGGTCATTTCGTATTGGAGAAATTTTATCGCGATTTAGAATCGACTGACGCCCAACAACTGCATGCCGCGTGGTTACGCCACTTACGAAACACCACGGTCGGCGAAGCAGATGGCAGCACTGACGCTCCGTACAAGTTAATGAGCATCAACGACGCAAGGGCCTTTTTGGCCATGCAAGGTTGGCTGGAAACCGGTGCGCTTTACCAAAGCAATGCCGAGACGCCGCTCGGGTTAACAATGCTTGCCCGAGAAAATGCCCAAGCGCCACTGCGGACCCAACAATTCGATCTCTCTTCAATACTGCGACCGCTAACTGAAGATCTGGCCGGCGCACAAACGATACAACCGAATAATCCGTGGCCACTACTACGCGAACTGGCGAGCAGCAAGAATTCCGCAGCCCAAGCGTCAATTGGCACCTTTTTAGCCAAACAACGCCGGTTCGATGCTGCGTTGAGTTGGCTAGAGGTCGCAGCACGACCTGGCAACCTGTTCGCGAATAGCCTGCTGGCGCGAATCTATTGGTTCAAAGCAGGTTCAGCGCAAAAACAAGAGCCACAACAAAACCCAGCAGAGTCGGATGATCAGCAACCGACAGCACAAGAGTTCAAACAACTGGCCCTGGAAAACCACCTCCAAGCCATAGCTCTGGGTTCGGCAGATTCCATGTATACCCTTGGACGATTGTACATCGAGGAATTCTTTGGCCCTGCCAACAATGCAGAGGGCATAGCTTTGCTGGAGCAAGCCGGCCGCCTGGGCAAGGCTGAGGCGTTATTGTATTTGGGGCATCAATTCCGTACCGGGCAGCGTTTGGGCGCGAATCCAACTGCCGCCAAAGACTACCTAGAGCAAGCTGCGGCGTTGCAAAACCCGGATGCCATTATCAGTTATGCGCGCTACCTAACCACGGCGACCGGTCAGGAGAATATCTCGGCCCACGAACGTTTGATGCCCTGGTTATTAGAATTAGCAGATACCGACCACGCAGAGGCCATGGTAGTGCTTGGCAACCTCAGCGCACGCGGTATCGCTGTGCCTAAGTCCAGTAGACGAGCTTTGAAGTGGTACAAAAAAGCCGTCCGCAATGCGGGTTCGCATCATCACGGCGCCGCCGAAATCATTAACGAAGTGTCTTGGACCTTAGCCACAACGCCCATCAACAGCCTGCGCGACAGTCGCTATGCGCGAACCTTAATGGACAAATTAATGGCCGCAGATGAAGCCGCACGCGACCGCCCTGAATACCTCGATACCTGGGCTACAACCTATGCCGCAACCGGAGACTTTGTCACCGCCATCGACAAGCAACAACAGGCCATAAGTAAGGCAGAAGAACAACAGCGGGATGACGTACTGGAAATTCTGAGAAAACACTTATCCAAATTCAAAGCCGGTGACCGCATTGTCGACCAGGTCCCCTAGGCTTGAGCTTCAGCCATTATTGGCCACACAACCTACCTTTTTGGATGTCCGCGCTGAGCAAGAATACGCCAAGGGGCATTTCCCAAACAGCATCAATGCGCCAATTTTAAATGACGACGAACGTCACCAAGTCGGAACTACTTACAAACAACAGGGCGCAGACGCGGCTGTGGCGTTAGGCCATAAACTGGTATCAGGCACATTGCGAGAGCAACGTATCGCCACTTGGCAAAGCATTTGTACTGAACATGACAACGTTCACATCATGTGTTGGCGCGGTGGCCAACGATCTAGCCTGGCCCAGCAGTGGCTAGCCCATCAAGGCATGGAGCGACCCCGCATCGAGGGCGGCTTTAAGGCGCTGCGACAGCAAAGCCTCGAAATTCTCGGTCGTCCAGACAAAACATTTTGGCTACTCAGTGGTCGCACCGGCTCCGCCAAAACCGTCATCATCAAGCAACTTCCCAACAGTATTGATTTAGAGGGTCATGCCAACCACAGAGGTTCGGCATTCGGTCGGCGCCTAACGCCGCAACCGTCTCCGGTAACCTTCGAATGCGCACTGACAGCAGACTACCTGCAACATTCCCAGCAAAACCTCGTGGTGGAGGACGAAAGTCGCACCATTGGCAGCGTCGGCTTACCTGAGCGATGGCACCAATCCATGCAGCATGCCGATATCGCACTGCTCGAGGTCGATATCGAACAACGCATCAGCCACATCGAAGAGGAGTATGTTGATCAAGCACTGCACGAGGCCGAACAGCACGGCTTCACCCAGGAGGACGTGCATCAGCGCTACCAGAGCGCATTACTACGTATCGGCAAGCGGCTCGGTGGGGTGCGCTTGCAAACACTACAAAAGCACCTGACCCAAGCATTTACCGGTCAGGCTAGCCATACGGCGTGGATCGACTACTTACTCCGGGAATATTACGACCCGATGTATGACTACCAGCTGAGCAAAAAACAACAGCGCATTCGTGTTCGCGGCGGCACTGAAGACGTTACCGCCTTTCTCCAACAATTGCCCTAGGCGGCAAAAAACTTCTTGATGTGATCGACGACTGCTCGGGGTTGATCGTGGTGCGTCCAGTGGCCGGCGTCTGCAATATCGTGCAGTTGCGCATTGGTAAAATGCAGTAACGTGCCGTCTTGGCCGGTACGATTATCCAAACCATTCGCCGCGTTCAAAAGCAACACTGGGCATTGAATCGATTCCCATAGCTCGATCATTTCATCTGCACGAATGCCCATACTGGCAAAATTATAAGTGTAGTTATCGTACTTCCAGGTAAAACGCCCGTCTTCGTGACGCACACTACCGTGCAACGTTAGATGGTAAGCCTGCTCGCTACTCAGCTGTGGATTTGCCTGCTGCATACGCTGATAGGCTGCTTCAAGAGAGTCGTAACGCTTGGGCTGTCGGTCTGCCAGACTCTGAGTAGCCTCGACCCACACCCGCAGCTTTTCCCGCAAGGGGATCTCCACAGCGTCACGCTGCCACAATCCTATGCCCTCGATCACTACCAATTTCGCCACAAGCTCAGGATAAGTCCCAGCAAAAAAACTGGTAATAGCACCGCCAAGACTATGGCCCACTAAGTAAACTGGGCCGTAATCGTTCTGTACGATCAGTTGATACAGGTCGTACAAATAGTCTAAGTAATCATACCCCGAGCCCTGCACCCATTCAGAGTCCCCATGGCCGCGCAGATCCGGCGCAACAATATGATAATCGTCGGCAAAATATTCCAACACATCATCCCAAGTACGACTGTGGTCACGCACACCATGCACAAACACAATGGTTGGCGCCTGAGGATCGCCCCATTCGACAAACTGCAGTCGCAGACGTTGCGAATAAAAACTATGAGATGTCGGCAAGTGGCGGCTCATGCTGAGTCCTTGTGCTATGGATAAAGTCGAAGTTCATTCAGACTTGGGAGGGGTTATTTAATTCCGAACCAAGTAGCTCGTGGGCTCGCCGGTCGAAAATATCGCGCACGAAGTCCATAAATACTTTGACCCGTTTGGTGCTGCGCAGATCTGGGTGGGTCAGCATCCACATGGATGGACCGAGCACCGGTGGAATATTGCCAACCCTTAACAGGCCCGGATCTGACTCCGCCAGAATACAAGGCAAAAACGCGTACCCCAGACCTTGGCGTACCGCTTCGAGTTGCAGCAGCAGACTATGATTACGGACATGGATGCGCGCATTAGCAGCGTGGGCGGCACGTAGGCGACGGCTCACACGGCTCATCTCACTATCGGCAAGGTAGTCGACCCAAATATTGTCCTCACCGCCGGGTAAAATCCCCGCTCGGGTATCCCGGTCAATTAACTCTTGGGACCCATATGCGGCAATAGCGATTGGCGATAATGAACGGCCAACCAAGTTTTCTGCCGGATGATCTGTTACCTCTATAAGGACGTCCGCTTCGCGTATGTTGATGTTGGGCCGTTGATGACCAGGAACCAAGCTAATTTCAATGTCTGGATATGCGTCCTGGAACCGAGAAAGCTCTTTCACCAGTAGGCTTAAAGCGATGACTTCAGGAATTACTACCCGCACCAGCCCCGACAGTCGTTGATCCTGCCCTATCAACTTACCTTCGATATTGCCCAGATCCGCCGCGATTTCGTTGACCCCGGCAATAACTTCGGCCCCTTCGGGAGTAATGGTGAGACCCCGCGGCGAACGGGTGAATAACTGCACCCCTAAACGTTGTTCAAAATGCTCCAGACGCCTGCTGACCGTCGACGGATTGACATCCAGCTGCTCTGCCGCCGCGCGCACCGAGCGCGTAGCCGCCACGGCACTGAAATATTTATAGTCATCCCAATCCATCTAAATACCTTGAGAAGTCCGAAAAGCCTGGAGTTATCTCCTTAACATAATCTGGCGAATCTGTGCGTAGCAAAAATCATGGTACTGGCCTCGCAGGCCGACAATAGGGCAAATTCTTGCAAAAAATCCATAATGCACGCAGTTATCTCTATTAAACACCAAACATTCAGTGTTGCATATAAGCAATCTGGTGTTGCGTAACTTAATGTGGCATTATTTTGTTACTGCAAGTAACATGGCTTCAACGGTGAGACATAACACCGATTACTAGAGGGATATCCGAACCTCCTCTCCCCTCCCCTCCTCGGATATCCCTCCCCCTCTTCTAACGGGGACCACGAAAGTGGTCCCCGTTTTTTGTTGCATTCGTTATTATCCAGCGGTCTCAGTGTTACCCCACAGGCAGTACTTATGCCCCAAGCTAGCTACCCATACGAGCATATTCAGCTCGACAAAGAGGACCACGTGGCGTGGCTGCGCTTTAATCGCGTCGCCAAGGCCAACGCGATGAATTACGCCCATTTATGGGAAGTGGAGCACGCTGCGCTGTCATTGCGCGACGATGCGGATATTCGTGTAGTGGTTCTTACCGGTAATGGCCCGCATTTTTGCTCCGGCGCCGATTTAACGGACCCCGGAGAACCCGACGACATGCCGTTGGTACTGCGCCGGCGCCGGGCGCGAATGGGTGAGCGGGCCATCGAAGCGGTTCTAGATATCGATCAAATTACGATCGCAGCGTGGCATGGGGCGGCCATGGGCGGGGGTGCTTGTCTTGCGACAGCATGTGATTTTCGTATCGGCAGCGATGACTGTTTTATGCAATACCCAGAAATCGATATCGGCATAAACCTGATGTGGAAAAGTCTGCCCTTACTCGTCAATCTGATCGGCCCGGCACGAGCTAAACGACTGGTTATCGGCGGCGAACGCATGCACTCGGAGACCCTTCTGAACTGGGGCATACTGGACCAACGTGTGCCTCGAGAAAATCTTCTGGCGGCGGCAACAGACATGGCTAAACATTACGTTAACAAGCCGCCCATCGCCGCACAGATGATCAAACAGTCGACCAATCAAATTTCCAACGCCTTAAACCACGCCTTAATGCACATGGACGCAGACCAAAATCTGCTGGCGGCTTCGAGCGAAGACCGTAAAGAGGCGATCAAGAGTTATATGGAAAAATCCACGCCCACGTTTAAGGGTAATTAACTCACCAGTGCACAGTTAACTGATCGGCCTGAACCTGCACTTGCGGCCTCCGGCCCAGCCGACAGTTACTGCTGCCCAGACATTCGCCAGACTGCAGATCAAACCGGTAGCCATGCCACGAGCAATGAACCTGGCCGGGCGTGTCTGGGTGCAAAGCCAAAGGCCCGAGTTGATGCGGACATCGCTGCGGATACACCACCCACTCAGCGTCCACCTTTTGCAGGACAAAGAAACGATCAGATAGGCTAAAGGTCAATGGCGTGGTAATTTCGTCAACCGCACCCAACATCAGGGAGTCTGCCGACTCCACGGCATCTATCCGCCGATCCAGCTGTTGCTGCCGCTCGGTCATCATCCGCACATCTTCGTCATATAGCACTTCATAGGCGCGTGCGTAGGCTCTGCCCACCTTGTCACGCTGTGCGGCGTCCACATCTGGCACAAAAAAATCCACGATAATGTCCAGACTCTGGGGAGTTAGCTCAAATACGTGAGTCCAAATTTCTACACCCTTGGCGGGGCCCTCTAGGTTGCGCGTTATCCAGCGACGGGCAGCTCGGTCCAGACGCAGTTCAATGATGCTGTCGGTGCCCTTACGCTGATCGACCACTTTGGCGCGCCATCCCCAGGCACCGGAATCCAGCAATTCCAAGTCACTGAAACTCGACTCATGCAAATGCGGTAAGTGCTCCCAATCCAAGGCGTTTTCATACATGCGCACCAAACTGACCGGCAAGCGACGACGATAGCTGCCCACATGATGACCCGAATCTGTGTTCCCCGGGACAAACTCATAGCGCAACTCAACCACTGTTATTCGCCTTGACGCCGCAGAGTAAAACCCAAGGAATGGCCGTCGATTTCAGTCTGCGTGCCCGCATCCGCATCCAGCTCATTCGATAAAGTGACACAGAGCGTTTCATGCATGACATAGTCACGATGCTCATCGATGGCCTGGGCTAACTCGCCCGAGGCTGCAAAATGCACTGTTATGCGGTCGCTGACGGCGAAATTCATATCCTTACGGGCCCGCTGAATACGGTTGACCACTTCCCTAGCGTAACCACCGCGCACTAACTCAGGAGTCAACTGGCAGTTTAAATCTACTGCTATCTGACTATTGGATATGGTGTTGGTGCCGGCACGGGCCTGCTGCTGCACTCGAACTTCATCCGCATTAAATACCTCGGTTGTGCCATCCACAGTCAATTCCACCGTGCCATTTTGCTGCAGCAAACCTATTTGCTCAGGAGTAAGGGCATCTATTGCAGCGGCAAAGGCCTTCATGCGCTTACCCAGCCGTTTACCCAAAAGCGGAAAGTTTGGCTTTGCGCACAATTCAATGAATGCGGCTTCATCAGTTGCATATTCAACCGCCTGTACGTTTAGCTCTTCTCGCACGTAGCGCTCAATCGAACGCATGTCATCAAGCAGAGCCTGGTCTGAATTTACAATAGTCAGTTTGGACAGCGGCGTGCGCAGACCAATTTTGACTTCTTCACGCTTTTGCCGCCCTAACAATATGACTTGCTGCATGCGCTCTACCGCTGTCTCTAAACCAGGCTTCACCTTGACCGACTCCGCCTCAGGATAGTCACACAGGTGCACTGAATTCGGCTGGGCCGACCGACCGGCAAGCTGCGCTAATGCCTGATACAAATGCTCCGACAAAAACGGCGCGAATGGCGCCATCACCTTTGACAACTCCAACAGTACTTCATAGAGGGTGCTATAGGCCGCTATTTTGTCTGCGCTGATGTCTGCACCCCAAAAGCGCCCGCGATTAAGTCGGATATACCAGTTGGTTAAGTCTTCTATGAATGCGAACAGCGCCGGCACCACGTTGTAGAGGCGATAGCCCTCCATCTCCGTGGCTACGGTTTGTTTTAGAGTCTGCAGGCGCGACATAATCCATTGATCAAGGATGTTGTCGCCCTCGTGCTGACCTTTTTCCGGCGACCATTCATCGATTTCTGCATAGGTGCGCAAGAATGAGTAGGCGTTATACCAAGGCAGCAAGGCGCGACGCACCATATCGCGTACACCTGAATCGGCAAAACGCTGCTCTTCCCCTTTCACAAGTCCGGAGTTTATGGAATATAGTCGCAGCGCATCCGCGCCATAGGTCTCCATCAACTCATCCGGCGGCGTATAATTGCGCAGGCTTTTCGACATTTTCTTGCCGTCTTCAGCCATGACCATGCCGTTAACGATCACGTTACGGAATGCCGGTTGGTCAAATAGTCCGGCTCCCAGCACCGTCAGGGTATAGAACCATCCGCGGGTCTGATCTAATCCTTCTGCAATGAATTCGGCAGGAAAACCAGCTTCAAACACGTCTTCGTTTTCGAACGGATAATGCAGCTGTGCATAAGGCATAGACCCGGATTCAAACCAACAGTCGAGTACCTCTTCTATGCGCCGATACGTGCCCGCCTCTCCAGCAATCTGAAAAGTCAGTGCGTCAACATGCTCGCGATGCAGGTCTTCTACCCGAACCCCAGTGTAGTTGTACAACTCATCAATGGAGCCTACGCACAGCGCATTGCCCGTTTCATCATTTACCCAAACCGGCAGCGGTGTACCCCATACCCGATTCCGAGAAATGGCCCAATCGATAGCGCCATCGAGCCAGTTACCAAAACGTCCTTGCTTAATGTGCTCTGGCACCCAATTTATTTTTTCATTGGCCGCCCTGAGGTTGTCTTTTATCGCGGTGACTCGCACATACCAGGACGGAATGGCTCGATAGATCAGCGGCGTATCAGACCGATAGCAGTAGGGATAGCTGTGCTGAATCACCTCTTGGCGATACAACGCGCCACTGGCTTTGAGGGCTGCGATGATGTCTTTATCAGCGTCTTTGACATGGCGTCCGGAAAAATCCGGTACCTCTTCCGTAAACTCACCCTGCAACGTCACCGGACAGGCAAATGCGTCCAGCCCACTGGCTTGAAATGCCTTGTAGTCATCTTCACCAAAAGCCGGGGCCTGATGCACCAAACCGGTGCCACTATCAGTGGTGACGTATTCACCACTGATCACCACAAAAGCTCCTTCTGCTGATTTCTCAGCAAAGTAGTCGAACACCGGCTGATAGCGTCTACCCACAAGCTCACGGCCACTCACCGTTGCCAGTACCGCAAATTCGCTATCGCCCTGATAGTGGGACAACCGCTCAGTCGCCAAATAGATCGCCTTACCGGAATCTGCATCGCGCACCAGCGAATATTCAATGTCATCGCCCACGCAAACCGCCAAATTTGACGGTAGCGTCCATGGCGTGGTGGTCCAAATTGCGAGGTAGGCGTCTTCGTCGAGCAGCTTCAGCAACACTGTGATCGCTGGGTCCTGCACATCCTGATAGTTCGATGTGGCCTCGAAATTAGCTAACGGCGTGCCCAGTGCGGTGGATACGGGCACCACTTTGACGCCCTGATAAATCAGCCCTTTATCCCATAGCTGTTTGAACACCCACCAAACAGATTCCATATACCAGGCGTCCATGGTCTTGTAATCGTTGTCAAAATCGATCCAACGCCCGATACGCGTGATGGTATGCCGCCACTCTTTAACATAGCGCTGGACAATCGCCCGGCACTCGTTGTTGTAACCAGCGACGCCAAGTTTTTCTACCGCGTCTTGGGCCGACATGCCCAGCTGCTTGTCGATCTCATGCTCAACCGGTAGACCGTGACAATCCCAACCAAAGCGGCGCATCACATAGCGACCCTTCATGGTCCAATAACGGGGCACCACATCTTTAATCGTGCTGGCGACAAGGTGGCCGTGATGGGGCAGGCCCGTGGCAAACGGTGGCCCGTCATAAAAAATATACGGTTTCTTGCCTTGAGTATTGGCCAGCGACTGTTGGAACGCGTCCGTGTCCTGCCATAACTTAAGAATGTCATGCTCCATTTCTACAAATGAAAATGGTGCGTTGTCAGCAGGCTCCGACATGAGATCTCAATCAAAAAAATGGGCGCAAAGTATAGCGGCAATAGCGCACGAATGGAGCGCGCTGTTAGACAATTCCACTAATGCCAAGTCACTCTAGAAATAAGCGCTCCCCGCATCGTAGACTGACCCCAGCATTTGGACATTAGGAGGGGACATGCAAATTGGCGCGGTATTTCCACACAACGAAATCGGGACCGACCCCGGTGCAATAAAGGCTTTCGCTCAAGGCGTCGAGGCCCTGGGCATTAGCCACCTATTAATCTACGACCATGTGCTGGGGGCAGATCCAGATCGTGAGGGCGGTTTTCGCGGCGCTTACGATAAAGACGTGGCCTTTCATGAACCATTCACAACATTTGCCTTCATAGCCGCAGTGACTGAAAAATTGGAGATGATCACTACAGTAATGATCTTGCCCCAGCGCCAGACTGTGCTGGCTGCCAAGCAGGCGGCCGAGGTGGCGCTACTGTCCAACAACCGCTTTCGGCTTGGCGTTGGCGTAGGTTGGAATGAACTCGAGTACGTGGGTCTGAATGAAACATTTAACAATCGCGGGCGCCGCCAAGCCGAACAAGTGGAAGTTATGCGAAAACTTTGGAGCGAAGACTCCTTAGATTATACCGGCGACTACCATCGCATAGACAAAGCCAGCATTAATCCGCGCCCCAGCAAACAGATTCCGATCTGGTTCGGCGGTTCGGCGCCGGCACTATTAGATCGCGTAGCACGCCTCGGCGATGGCTGGATACCATTGATGGGTGCGAACGAAAAAGCCCAAGCCTGCATCGACAAGATTAAGGCCACCCGCGAAGCTGCCGGGCTTAGCTTTGATAATTTTGGGATTCAGGCCCAGGCCCAATATTCCGGCGGCTCACCAGAACGCTGGCAAAAACATGCTCGGGCATGGCGTGATATGGGCTGTACCCACATCGCTATCGCCACACATAATGCCGGGCCAACAAATGTCGACGGCCATTTGGCGCGCATACGCGAATATCAGGATGCTCTGAACGACTTGGGTTAATCGCCACCCAAGGCCATCAGTGCATCTAGGCGATCGGACAATTTATCTAGCTTGCCTGCAAAAACCGGCACCACCAACTGATCAACACCCGCGGCCATATAGGCCGCTAGGGTGTCTTCATTGACCGGATGGCGATTAGGTCCAACCACAAGATCAATGTCGCCACGACTACGACCGGTCGCCGCCAATGCTGCATCTAAGCTAACTAACTTTTCCTGCAACTGTTCAGGGCTTAAATCGAAACCGTACCAACCGTCGCCGAGCCTCGCGACGCGACGCATGGCCGCGTCTGATTCGCCACCAAAATAAATTGGCGGATGCGGCTTTTGCACAGGCTTTGGATTAAAATGGCAAGGCTGCAAGTTGACGGTCTGGCCGGAAAATTCACTAACGCCATCCGACCACAGTGCGCGCATTGCCAAAATATACTCTTCTGTACGCGCAGCTCGAGTAGCGAAGTCCATATCAAGATTCTCGAACTCTTCTCGCAGCCACCCGATACCAACACCAAAATCCATTCTGCCGTTGGACAAGTAGTCCACGTCCGCAACCATTTTCGCGGTATATACCGGCTGCCGCTGGGGCACCAGACATATGCCTGTACCAAGGCGAACACGCTGGGTGTGGGCCGCAATAAAGGTTAGTGCCGTAAATGGATCGAGAATACCTTCAGGATTACCCGGGATGCGGCCATTGTCAGAATAAGGATAGGTCGAAGCATAATCGGGGAAAAATAGAACATGCTCGGGAACCCAAATCCCATGCACACCTTTTGACTCCACCAGTTGTACCGCGTCTTTAATAAAGTCCACCGCTGTATGCTGGCTGAACGCCATGGCTACACTAATTTTCACACTACCCTCCTAATAAGTTCCTCAGTGCTTACTCTGTACCTGATTGAACGGGTTGTACACTGGCCCCAGCAATAATGAAATCAGCAACCAACTGCGGATCCTGCATGGGGATAAAGTGGGTCAACTCCGGCAAATAGACATCCTGGGCATGACGAAATTGACTTGCAAGCTGAGGCCATGTGGGGGACGCCGTAAAGTCCATGGTCTGACTTTCAGGATCTCGAGGTTCAGCCCTTAGCACCACTACTGGCGTATCGATGTGGGGGATTAAATCGTATAAGTCCGAATCAAAATTGCCCATATAGATAGATGCCTCAACCTCCGGCGGGCAAGCCAGCTCCATACCCTCTCCGTCCTCCCTCGGTACCACTCCAAAGTCACAGTAGTCGCGAAATACCCGGGGGTTCCAAAGGGCATAGGGCGATCGCTCGGCATAGCGATCGTACATCGCTTGCGCGTCTGCAAAGTGACTGCGCCGACGCGCGATCGGATGCTCGGATACATCCGCATATTGATGACGCGAACTGCTCTGGTAGAGCTGCGGATCCATGATGACGGGATCAACCAAAACAAGATGGCGAAAAAAACGTTCGTCGTGGCCGCAAGTATGGGTTACACAGTGACCGCCCATTGAATGGCCAACCCCAATGGCGCCGGACAACTCTAATGCTGCGCACACCTGTAACAGGTCGTCACCAAAGCGCTGCCAGGTAAACGGTCCAAGGTTCGCCGAGCGTCCATGCCCACGCATATCAACCGCAAAGATCTGCCAATCTTGGGGCAGCAGCGCTACCACCTGATCCCAACACCGCGCATGAAATCCAGTGGCATGAACCAGTAACACTTGTTGCACCCCAGAGGCTTGGCCAGCCCACTCGAAGACAACGATGTCAGCACCGTCAACGGATATCGTGTATTGCTCGGGAGATTTGCGCATTAGCCCGCCTTTAGACTGATAAAATTGCAGCTGCGGAGTTTAGGCGAAATCCAGGCGAAGCGTTACAATTGCTGCTCACATTGCCATTAACCACAACTATGACCGACCCTCAGCGTTCAGAAATTGTTTCAGATGATTCGGAACTGTTGATCCTTGTGGATGACGAGGATCGCGAACTCGGGCATCTCGATAAGGCAGCCTGCCATGATGAGTCGGGTATTCTGCATCGCGCGTTTTCCTTGTTTATTTTTAATAATCAGGGCGAATTACTGCTGCAACAACGTGCACCCGACAAGCGACTGTGGGGCGGGTATTGGTCTAATTCATGCTGTTCGCATCCGCGCAAAAACGAAACCATGGCCGAAGCGGTGATGCGGCGCTGCCAGCAAGAGCTGGGCTTCAGCACCGAGCTAAGCTTCGTTTATAAGTTCAAATATCATGCAGAGTTCGCAAATCTCGGCAGCGAGCATGAATTGTGCTCGGTATATATCGGACAATTCAATGGTGAACCGCAGGTCAACACAACCGAGGTCAGTGCCTGGCGCTGGATCAGCCCTGAGCATCTGAACCGTGAGCTAAAGGATCCTACAAAGCTGTTTACACCCTGGCTCCAACTAGAGTGGCAACGGCTTAACCAAGAATTTTCCAAGCTTTTCATCAAGGCTGAGTAGCTCTGTTCACTTTGCTCAATGCAAGATAACGCGACACCACAGCGATCGCCGGCTGCAACTGACCTCAGCGCATTGAACTGGGTTTAACCCTCGGTCCTGCCACCGCAGTATGTCGATCAAACCATGCATCCGCGGAGTCATTGATGCGTGCACGCATTCCAGTCTTAATTTTTTGCGGCGTTCCAGCGGGAAAGTCTGCAAAACGCTGACATAGCGCCCGTGCATTCGCCAGCACTTGCTCATCCGCCACTGACTCGTTGGCCAAACCCAGACGCATCAGGTCAGCAGCCTGCAAACGGTCGCCGATCAATGTCACTTCAGCAATAACCCGCTCGCTGTGGCGCAAATTGAGCCAAGCCATGTTGTAGGGGGCAGCCATACCGATTTGCACCTCGCCAACCTGCAAGAAGGCCTGTTCACCCGCGACCAGATAGTCGCAGGCAATCGCCAGCGCCGCCCCACCGTTGATTGCATAGCGTTCTAACGCTCCAACAATCGGCTTGGTACAATTGAATAAAGCACTATGCGCGCGCCGCCAAGTGGTCTGAAAGCCAGCAACCCAGGCGGGCTCTGGCTCAGCGTTAAACGCATTGAGATCAAGACCTGAACAAAACGCGCCACCCGCACCGTGGAGCAAAATTGCCTGCACCTGCCCATCGCCCTGCAGTTCTTCGAACGCATCGGCCAATTGCTCACCAAACGGTCCGGTGATAGCGTTTTTGCGCTCGGGACGATTCAACATGATCTCACCCCAACAGCCACCTGCTTCGGTGTGCTGCTTGCGCCATTCCACTTCAGCCATAGTCCCCCCTTAAATCAGCAATACAATGCCTAGTACCAGTAGCAACATACCTAACACTTCCCGGCGACGCACTCGCTCACCAAGAAACCATATCGAGGTAATCAGCGTAAACAAGAGTTCAATCTGACCCATCGCCCGAACCAGCGCCGCGTTCACCAGCGCCATAGCTGTAAACCAACAAATAGAGCTGGTCATACCTATCAGACCTACCCAGATAGCAACCCGCCAACTACTTACGACCCGCTGCAGTTGCCGGGGTTCGCGGACGATCAAATAAGCGCCCATAACCACAGCCTGCAAAGTTAAGGTAGCCGCGAGGGTCAGGGCAGCGCGCTGCCAAGCGTCAGTCTCATCGGTACCTAGGGCCAAGCTAGCACCACGGAAGCAAACCGAGCATAAAGCAAAGCTACTGCCAGCCAACAACCCTAGCCACAATGCAGGGCCGCGCTGAAAGATCTGCCGTGGACTGACGCCGCCGGTCAGCAGAAAAACGCCTACTAGGCTAACAGCAATCCCCAACAAAGCCTGTAAGGACAGTTGTTCACCGAGCAGTATGAGACCGATTGCAGCGGCCTGCATGGCTTCGGTTTTGCTCATCGCGGTGCCAACCGCAAATTCGCCGTTGCTCACCGCGGCAACAAGTGCCGATGTTGCGACAATCTGGGTAATACCGCCGGCGCAGACATACCACCAAAACGACGGGGTTAAGACTGGCAGGTTGGTTTGGCCGAGCCACAGTACTAATAGCCAGGCAAACGGCAGAGCGTAGAGGAAACGCACATAGGAAGAGCCATTAACGGAAAGAGTTCGGGTCAGTCGGCGCTGCATTAGCGAGCGCAAATTTTGCAGAAATGCTCCGGCAACAGTAAGTCCGACCCACCACTCCATAACCTATCCTCAACCCTCAGGATGCTATTTGTTGCTCGTCGCGTGCAGTCCGAACATAGTGCTTGGATACGCGGTTAAAGCGCGTTACCAAAACTACGGCAGCGCAGATCAAGCCACAGGCCAGGCCAATCCAATAACCAGTTACGCCAAGATACAGATCCTCGACGATGCCATAACCAAATACCAGAGCCACTGGCAAACTTACCAACCAATAACAGATCACAGCAATTATGAATGGCTTGGTAGTGTCTTTGTAACCGCGCAAGGCACCCATGGCGATCACCTGAACATCATCAAAAACCTGATAAACCGCGACGATCAGCAATAATCCTGTCGCCACAGCCACCACCTCCGGCTCAGTTGAGTACAAAGTCACAACCCATGGACCAAGAGTCAGCAAGGCGGTAACAGCTACTATGGCAAACCCGAAACTAGCGCCGATGGCTACCCAACCGCTGCGCCGGGCAGCATGGAAATCGTTAGCACCAACATTAAACCCTACACGGATAGAGGTGGCCATGCCCAACCCCAAGGGCACCATAAACACGAGCCCGCTGATATTGTTAATAATCTGATGCGCAGCAACGGTCTCTGCACCGAGACGCCCGATCAATAAAGTCATTAAGGAGAAAATGCCAAATTCAGCAAAGGTGGACATACCAATGGGCAGTCCCAGCTTTATATAGCGCCATATCGCGTCGGTATCCGGCCAAGAGAAACGACGGAAAACACCAGCCACGGCCACCCGCGAGTAGCGCACCACGAGGCAAATAGCAATGAACTGCAATCCCATTATTACCGCCGAGGCCCAACCACAGCCCTCGCCACCCAACGCGGGAATTCCCCAACCACCGTAGATGAGCCAATAGTTCAGAGGAACTTTCAACAGCAATCCAACGCCCGAGATGACCATTGCCGGCGCGGTCCAAGATAGACCCTCACAGAGATAGCGCAGGGCAAAATAGCCCAACACCGGCAACACCCCCCAGCTAATCGCTTCGAGGTAGCCCACCGTAATCGGAATCGCCAGAGGATCGACACCGATTAAGTGATAAAGAGGCTCAACGTTCCTGAGCAGCAAAATCAATGCAAGTCCCGCAGCCAGCCCGATCCACAAAACTTGCCGCACGGCCTCTCCCGCTTCATGGCTGCGGCCAGATCCATGCAGTTGTGACACCGTCGGGGTAAGCGCCATAACCACCCCTGCGACCAACAGCAGCAGCGGCCAGAACACCACACCGCCCAATGCCACGCCGGCTAGATTCACCGCACCCAAACGGCCGGCCATAACTGTATCGACAACACCCATGCCCATTTGCGCCAATTGTGTAAATACAAGCGGCACAGCAAGGCGAACAAGTTGCCGGAATTCGGCTAAATTACGCTGAGCAATGATTTCAATTATCCCCTAGAGGCACTGGGCGCAAGCACCATACCTCACCCCCCACACAACCACACTCCTTGAGCATGGTATGAGTGCACTAACTGAAGACTTCGGCGCATAGTTATCGCAAATAAGAATGATTATCATTGACAAAACCAAAAATTTAGAGGTATTTGATAGATTTTGTCTATTACAGCGATCTAAACATTCAAATAGATTCGATGACCAATCAACCTATACTGCACCTCAACCAGCAGCCACCGGCTCGCTATTCGCTAACCTTTTATGGAGTTCATGTCAGCATGGAATTGAAAGACAGCAACACTTTACAGAATCTCAAAGACGCTTTTGCCGGCGAGTCACAGGCGAATCGTCGTTACTTGTACTTCGCAGCAAAGGCTGACGTTGAAGGTGAAAACGATGTAGCCGCAGTATTTCGCTCAACTGCAGAAGGAGAAACCGGTCACGCCCACGGCCACCTCGAGTACATGGAGGCAGTAGGTGATCCGGCAACTGGCCTGCCCATGGGCAACACAGCAGATAACCTCAGAGCATCGGTGGCAGGTGAAACTCACGAGTACACGGACATGTACCCCGGAATGGCAAAAACCGCTCGCGACGAAGGCTTTGATGAAATCGCAGACTGGTTTGAGACACTGGCCAAGGCCGAGCGCTCACACGCCAACCGCTTCCAAAAAGCATTGGACGCGATGGACTAACCCACTGGCCCTAGTGGGTATACCAAAAGGAGGGGCTTGTTCGGCCCCTTTTTTTTGTCTGCGGTTAACGCCGCTAGATGGTTTAACGAAATCAGTAAACGACAGAAGAGATCAATATGAGTTCAAGAGAAGGCAGCTTAGAAGCTCCAGAACGACAGCCGTTAGACTGGAAGAACCCAGATTTCTACGATCGAGACTCGCTGCATGCGGAGATGGAACGCGTGTTTGACGTCTGCCATAGTTGCCGACGCTGTGTCAGCTTGTGCGACTCTTTTCCAACGTTGTTCGATCTTATCGACGAATCGGATACCTTTGAGGTCGACGGCGTCGATAAAGCTGACTACAACAAGGTCGTAGAGCAATGCTTCCTCTGCGACTTGTGCGCCGAAACCAAGTGTCCCTATGTGCCCCCCCATGAATGGGCTATCGACTTCCCGCACCTCATGCTGCGGGGCAAAGCGCAAAACTTTGCCAACAAAGACACCAAATGGCGGGATCGGATCATCACCTCTACCGACCCCATCTTCGACACTATTTCAACACCGGGTATCGCCCAACTCGCAAACGCGGCCGCAGGATCGCGCACCATGCGCAAGGCCGGCGAAGCACTACTTGGTATTCATAAGGACGCGCCCTTACCGCATTTTGAAAGCACACCCACAAGTAAGCGTATCGCCGCCATCAGCGACCCCCAAGAGCAACCCACTGCGACCGACCGCACCACCGGCAAAGTAGCTATATATGTTACCTGCTACGGGGACCATAACGAGCCGCAAATGGTTGAAGACCTGGTCGCCGTGCTGCAGCAAAACAACGTAGCCGTTAAAGTGCTGCAAGACGCTAAGTGCTGTGGCATGCCAAAACTCGAGCTTGGCGACCTGCCCAAGGTAGAGAAAATGAAAGACGCCAACCTACCGATCTTTCTGCAAGCAATCGAAGACGGTTACGATTTGATCGCGCCGATTCCCTCTTGCGTACTTATGTACAAGCAAGAATTGCCATTGATGTTTCCTCAGGACGCGGATGTTGCAAAAATCCAACAATATTTTTTCGACCCTTTCGAGTACCTTATGTTGCGCCACAAGGCGAACCTCATCGATACAAATTTTCCTCAGCCGTTAGGCAAGGTGGCTTATCACGTTGCCTGTCACCAACGAGTACAAAATTTCGGCATGAAGACTCGAGAGTTCTTAAACCTGATTCCCGACACCGAAGTCACCGCAATTGAACGCTGCTCTGGGCACGATGGTACTTATGCGGTAAAGGCGGAGACTTATGAAAAAGCAAAGAAGATAGCGCGGCCAGTGGTGCGGCGGGTAGCTGATGCTGCTGCCGACACCTTTGGCTCCGACTGCCCCATGGCTGGTCGGATGATCGCGGATGGAATGGAAGAAGGTGATGCTGAACATCCGATTTCAATGGTCCGCCGCGCCTACGCAATCTAAACCTATTGAGAAAATAAATGACGCTAACAAGAGATGACCTTTGGTCCTTGGAAGAATACGCAGGACGACGAGCCGAGTTCAGGCAGCAGGTATTAGCCCATAAAAAATTGCGACAAGTGGCCCTGGGCGCCCACGCAACGCTGTATTTTGAGGATCAATTGACCATGCATTATCAGGTCCAAGAAATGCTTCGGGTCGAGCGAATTTTTGAGGCGGCTGAAATCGAAGAGGAACTTGAAGCCTATAATCCACTCATTCCAGACGGCAGCAATTGGAAAGCCACCTTCATGATCGAATACGGCGACGTTGAAGAACGTCAGCGGGCACTTGCTAACATGGGCGGCATAGAGGAAACCGTTTGGGTTCAAGTCGGCGATGGCACTAAGGCTTATGCAATCGCTAACGAGGACATGGAGCGAACCCGCGACAGCAAAGCGGCGGCTGTGCACTTTATGCGCTTCGAACTCAGTGCACAGGACCTCGCAGCACTGGGCCAAGGTGCCCAGGTGCACATGGGCTTAGACCATGCCAGTCTGGCAAACTCGGTAACCCTTGAGGCCACCGTAAGAGAGGCCCTATGCAAGGACCTCGACATTTAGCAGCAACAGCCCCAGCGACCCTAGGTATTTAATACCTGCTGCAAGAACTGGGCTATGTCTGCCAGCAAACCGCTGCGGGTGGACGAGGAACGCCAGCACAGCCCCAAGGTGCGTGACGGCACCTCGCCCACAAAGGGGATGTAACACACGCCGCTGGCATTATCCGCTTGTTCGGGAACGGCCAATGCAGGCATCAGCGTGATGCCCCTATTGGCCGCCACTAACTGGCGCAGGGTTTCTAGACTGGTAGCTGTGAAGCTAGAGCTTTCGATACCGCGATGTGCATGACAAACCGCTAACGCTTGATCACGAAGACAGTGACCGTCCTCAAGCAACAGCACCTCCTCGTCTTGCAAATCATCAGCACTTACGCTTTTTTGCTGGGCTTTCGGGTGCTCTGTTGCGGCCGCAAATAAAAAAGGCTCGGTATAAAGCTCGAACTCTTCTACGTTTTCTTCCTGCAACGGCAGGGCCAGCAATACTGCATCGAGGTCACCCTGCTTGAGCATGCGCGTTATTTGACTGGTTTGCCCCTCGGTAAGTTGAATATTGAGGTTCGGAAACTCCGCCGTCAGCGGCGCAAGGATTTTCGGCAATAGATACGGCGCGATCGTCGGAATGATGCCTAGTCGCACCTCACCACCCAATGGGTCACGTAACTGCTCTGACATCGCCGTCAAAGAATTTACCTCGACCAGAATACGCTGAGCTTGAGCCACGATCTGTTCACCTTCCGGTGACAACATAACCCGCCGATTAGTGCGCTCTATCAGGATTACGCCCAGTGTTTGCTCGAGTTTTTTCAGTTGCGTAGACAGCGTCGGCTGGCTGACAAAACACGCCTCAGCAGCACGACCAAAGTGTTGGTGTTCGGCTACTGCAACCAGATATCTGAGATCCCGTAAGTTCATCCACTGAGTCCGCACAGCAGCATTGCGCTCACTCTATTGACCCTCTTCGATCATATAGTCCACCGCTGCTGCTAAGTCGTCATCGCTACAGCTTAGACATAGCCCACGCTGGGGCATGGCTGGGGCAATTCCCTCTAGGGTCGAAGTCAACAATATTGCGCGCCCCTGAGCAATGCGCGGCGCCCATGCTTCAGCGTCGCCTAGCCGAGGTGCGCCATTCAATCCTGGATTGTGGCAGCTGTAGCAGTATTGATCGTAAATTTCCTTGCCCGGGTGCGCATTTATCGAAGCCGCACTAACATCTGCTTGCTCGGCGTTACCGCCGCAACCGGCCAGGATCATCAGAGCTCCTGCGATTGCCGCGTTGGACCATCCTGTAAAACGTTTCAACTTATCACCTCATTCATGACCGTTTATTCTTATCCAACTGCTTACCCGGTTGCCTACCCCGCTATACAGACAGGGTAAAATCATCTGCATCAAGGTTGACCGGAAATTGTTCGCGCGCCTCTTGCAAACTCTGCCAAGGCAAAACTTGAGTGACAACCGAGGGCGTATTACCGCACTCGGACAATTCTTCGCCATCATGAGCGTAGACCCCTGAACCACCGGCGTAGTGCAAACCATTACCATCGTCACCGACGATATTTACACCGACACAGTACGCTTGGTTTTCTATCGCACGAGCGCGCAACAAACTCTGCCATGCTACCCGCCGCGCTGCTGGCCAATTCGCCACAACCAGTAAAACATCGTAGTCACCACGATTACGTAGCCACACCGGAAACCGCAGGTCGTAACAAACTGCAGGACAGATTCGCCAACCATACAGTTCCAGCGTAATACGCTCACTCCCCGCGGCATAGTGCTCATGCTCATTAGCCATGCGGAATAGATGGCGTTTGTCGTACCAGCGCAGCTCACCCTCGGGCATAGCCCAGATAAACCGATTGAAATATTGATCTGCTGCACGAATAACCACACTGCCACAGAGCACTTTCCCGAGGGACTGCGCACGCTCGCGCATCCACGCTACCGTGGCGCCCTCCATGGACTCGGCCACCTGAGAAGAATCCATAGTAAACCCGGTGCTGAACATTTCAGGCAACACTACCAGCTGCGCCGCATCGGGCACTTGTGCAAATAGCCCGTCAAACAAAGCGCGGTTAGCCTCAGCGTCGTGCCAATGGGTATGGGTCTGCAGCAGGCTTACCGTTAAAGGCTGCATAAGATCTCTGCCGCACGCTCCAAAGTTGCATCGTCCTTGGCAAAGCAAAACCGCAGCACTGACTGCGGTTCTGCAACCCCGTGCTGATAAAATACCGATACCGGGATGGAGGCTATTCCTAACTCTTCAGTCCAGCGGCGCGCTAACGCCACGTCATTTTCAACAGCAATTGTCGAGTAATCCAAAAGCTGAAAATAGGTCCCAGCACTGGGCGTGAACTGAAATTTAGACTCCGCAAGCAGGCCACAGAAATAGTCCCGTTTGCTTTGATAAAACTGGCCTAGGGTCCTATGGTGGTCGGGGTGGCTCAACAAAAAATCCGCAAGGCCATACTGCACCGGGGTGTTGACCGTAAAGGTAACAAACTGATGAATCCGCCTAAATTCCGTAGTCAGTTCTGGCGGTGCGACGCAGTAACCCACTTTCCAGCCCGTCACGTGATAGGTCTTACCGAAGGACGATACGACGAAACTGCGCCGGTACAGGTCCGGATACCGGCATAGACTCTGATGGGCGGCACCATCGAAGATAATATGCTCATAAACTTCATCGCCAATCAGAAAGATCGGCTTGTCTGCAATTAAGCTTTGTAAGGTTTGCATATCCTCGGCATCCCATACCGATCCCGTTGGGTTATGCGGCGTATTGATGATAATCAAACGCGTACGTTCTGAGATCGCATCGCTGACCATGGTCCAATCAACTTGATACTCTGGCGCAGAAAGCGGCAAGTGCACGGGCACACCGCCTTGCAGACGAATCACCGGGTCGTAGCTGTCATAGGATGGATCAAACAAAATAACCTCATCACCAGGATTCACCACCGCAGCGATGGCACAGAACAAGGCTTCCGTAGCGCCTGCGGTCACCGTAATTTCGGCATCGGCAGAACATTGCAAGGCATAAAGATCAGCAACCTTGTCTGCAATGGCCTCACGTAACGACTGTACCCCAGCCATCGGTGGGTATTGATTGAAGCCATGGGTCAAATAATGCTGCACCCGCGCCAGCAACTCTGCAGGACCGTCGAAATCGGGAAAACCCTGAGACAGATTGATGGCGCTGTGACGCTCAGCCAGCGCACTCATCACCGTAAAAATCGTCGTTTGCACATCGGCAAGCTTGCTGACAGGTGCGAGAGTTTGCATAAACAAAGTATTTTTGACTGGAGTTATATGGTCGCATAGGGCCGCCCCTAACTAAACATCAAAATATTTTGATATTTAAATTCAGGCTGGTAGGATGCGCCGCTCAGAATGCTAAAGAACCCTAAGTACTGTGCCAACTAAGCTACGGAAAAGCGCTGTATCCCTGCCGGATCCCGATGACTACGATGTCGTGCGCGTGGCAAAAGCGGTGGGCGACGCCCTCCGCGCGAACATACTGCGCGTGCTGGCGAGTGACTCCTTTGGTGTACAAGAATTGTGCTCAATCTTTTCAACCGCCCAGCCGGCTCTAAGCCATCATCTGAAAATATTGCGCGAGGCCGATTTAGTCAGCCAGCGCAAAGAGGGCACCAACGTCTTTTACCGACGCAGCAGTCACCCCGATCAAACATTGCACGCCGCCCTTTTTGCCGCCGTAGATGCGCAACCTCTGTCGGCGGAGATATGCGCACAGATTCTCACACTTAACCAACAGCGCGCCGAGCGCTGCCAAACGTTTTTCGCCAACAATAAAGACGTACTGGACCAGCAAGACGAACTCATCTGCCCGGCTGAGGTTTATTTGAGTTGTGTGATGGAAAATCTGCCAGAAGATCTGCAGACCGGCAGTCGAGCACTGGAAGTTGGTCCAGGCAATGGCACGCTATTGCTGGGGCTGAGCGAGCGCTATGGGCAGGTCCTAGGCATGGACAGTTCCTCCACAATGTTGGCTGCCACCGCAGATGCAATTGCACACCAACCCGCAGCCAAACACATCAAACTGATGCAAGGCGACTTTTTTAGCCTCCCAAACCAACCACAGTTCGATGCTCTGGTTGCTGCCATGGTGTTACATCACATGCCGTCGCCAGAAGCATTTTTTCAAAAGGCAGCAAAGGTCACAGTCCCAGGCGGCGATCTGGTGATCGCGGAGCTATGCGCCCACACCCAAGACTGGGTTACCACAACAGTTGGCGATCTTTGGCTTGGCTTTGAGCCCGCCGTTCTAAGCCAATGGGCCGAGCGCCACGGCTTTAAAATTCACGATCAACAACATCTGGCCCAGCGCAATGGCTTCCAGGTACAAGTCCTAAGTTTCGAACGTAATGCATAACACTCTCTCAACAGACACTACAGGAGCACTTCATGTCTGATTATAAAGTCGCGGATATCGGCCTCGCCGAATTCGGCCGCAAGGAACTGACTCTCGCTGAAGCGGAAATGCCCGCGCTAATGGCATTGCGCAAGCGCTATGCTCCAAGCCAGCCGCTGGCTGGCGCTCGTATCATTGGCTGCATCCATATGACGATCCAAACCGGCATATTGATTGAGACATTGGTCGATCTCGGTGCCGAGGTGCGCTGGTCTTCATGCAATATTTTCTCCACCCAAGATCATGCTGCCGCCGCAATCGCCGCTGAGGGCATTCCGGTTTTCGCATGGAAAGGTGAAACCGAGGAGGAATATGAATGGTGTATCGAGCAAACCATCCTGAAAGACGGTGCACCGTGGGACGCCAATCTGTTGTTAGATGATGGCGGTGACCTGACCCAAATCATCCACGATAAATACCCACAAATGCTCGACAGCATTCACGGTATCAGCGAGGAAACCACCACAGGCGTGCACCGGTTACTGGAAATGCTGCGCGATGGCGAGCTCAAAGTTCCGGCGATCAACGTCAACGACTCCGTAACCAAATCAAAAAACGACAACAAGTATGGCTGCCGACACTCGCTCAACGACGCCATCAAGCGCGGTACCGACATGCTCATGTCCGGCAAGCGCGCCCTAGTTATTGGCTACGGCGATGTCGGCAAGGGCTCTGCTCAGAGCCTGCGTCAGGAAGGTATGATTGTGCGCGTTACCGAGGTCGACCCAATCTGTGCGATGCAGGCCTGCATGGATGGCTATGAAGTGGTTTCTGCCTATACCAATGGTGTTAACACCGGCAAGATCGAGGACATCGATCAGCGCCTGTTAAAAGACACCGATCTCGTGGTGACCTGCACGGGTAATGCGAACGTCTGTGATTCGGCAATCTTAAGCAGCGTCAAAGCCGGCGCGGTGATTTGTAATATTGGTCATTTCGACAATGAAATCGACACTGCTTACATGCGGGAAAACTGGCGCTGGGAAACGGTAAAAGATCAGGTACACATGATCCATCGATCGGAAGAGCGCGGTGACTACTTGATTCTGCTGTCCGAAGGGCGCCTAGTTAACTTGGGTAACGCCATGGGTCACCCATCACGCATCATGGACGGTTCCTTCGCGAACCAAGTGCTCGCGCAAATGCACTTATTTGAGCAAGCATGGGCCAACCAGCCTGAGAACCAGCGTCAGCCCATTACCGTTGAAGTGTTGCCAAAGAAGCTGGACGAAGAAGTGGCAGAACTGATGGTTGCCGGCTTTGGCGGTGTGATGACCCGACTGACCCAACATCAGGCCGACTACATCGGTGTCAGCACCGAAGGTCCATTTAAGACTGAGAGCTATAAGTACTAGGCCCAGTTTTAGCAGCAACCGACCCGGACATCCCATAGAGCGTGCATCTAGTTTGCCAACCGGCGCCTAGCTGTACACTCTGAGGACGGGAATATGATCGCCTGACCTTGACCGGAGGTCAGGCTTACTCAACACTGGCGCCCGCAAAAACACCCCGCCACTATGGAGCACCAGCGCTGAGCCTATGCAGCCGTTAAATAAAATTATAGAAATCCTCGACCTCGAGGAAATCGAACAAAATCACTATCTCGCCACCAGTCCCAACGAGGGCTGGCAACGTGTTTATGGTGGGCAAGTGATAGGCCAGGCCTTGGTCGCTGCGTCACGAACGGTAGCAGATGACCGCCAAGCGCACAGTTTGCACGGCTATTTTCTGCGTGCCGGAGATAAAGAGAAACCTATTCTCTATAAGGTCGACCGCATCCGTGATGGTAAAAGCTTTACCACACGACGCGTGATGGCGGTACAACACGGCCAAGCGATTTTCACCATGTCAATCTCCTTTCAAGTGCAGGAGGGCGGTTTATCGCACCAATTCACCATGCCCGACGTAACGCCACCCGAACAGTTGCTAAGCGACGATGAAATCCGCGCTGAGCAGGCAAAAAACTGGCCCGAGGAGTTCCAAGAGTCGTTCAGTGGCTCCTCTGCTATCGAATTGCGGCCGGTAGAGCCATTAGACCTATTAAATCCGCTAAAGACAGATCCAGTGCAACGCTGTTGGATGCGCTGTGGCGAACAGCTACCCGACGACCCGCGCTTGCACCAATGCGTACTCGCCTATCTTTCTGATTGGTCATTACTGGACACAGCGACACGGCCCCATGGCATAAGTTTTGTGCAAGACAACATCCAAGTAGCAAGCTTAGACCACGCGATGTGGTTCCACCGCCCTTTCCGGGCTGACGAATGGCTGCTGTATGACCAAGACAGTCCCAGTGCCAGCGGTGCCCGGGGCTTTAACCGTGGACTGATCTACAACCAGGCTGGCGAACTGGTGGCGTCCACCACTCAGGAAGGTCTGATGCGAGTACACAGCGACACCGAGTGTTACTGAGGCTTGGGCGCATCAGTTTTGCTCACTCTGAGCCGCGCAGTTAATGCACATCAAGACAGTAGGATCCAGCGCTAAACGCCGGGGATTGATCGATTCGTCACAGGTTGCGCAAAAGCCGAATTCGTCGTCCTCAAGCCTCTGCAGCGCCGCTTCGATGCGTCGCAATTGCTGACTGCGACGACCCACAGCGGCCTGAGCCATGGCTTGAGCTTGCATCGCATCCATTCTCGACAAACGCCCTACCTTAGACTGATCCAGTTCCACTACCGCAGCCTGAGCATCGGTAGTGGCTGCGTTAGCTAGCAGTTCTTCGCGCATCCGCTGCAGTTGAGTGTGGTAATCGTGCATAGGGTTAAGTCTGCCAGATCCATGATGCAGTACCAGCATCGCACACTGGCCCCAAGGTCAAGCCTATACATATGAAAACGCCCAAGTAATAATGCTGAGCTTCGCACCAATGGAGCGGGTGCGAATCCATGACCTTCGTCTGCCTTTGGCGCTGCAGCTATTTTACCGCCGAAGCCGTCTTTGTTTGGTCTGCCCACAATTGAATCTGCTTACGGGAGAAGTATGGCTGACATTGAAACCATTGCCGCATCGGTTGCATCACTGAAGGAAAACTTCGAGCAACACCGCTACATATGCAGTAACGAAATCGCCACAGCTGTGTTTCTGGCCTACCAACTGCGTAAACCCGTACTGATCGAGGGTCCTCCGGGGGTGGGTAAGACCGAGTTGGCCAAAACCGCCGCCGAAATGTTCAGTCTGCCGCTCGTGCGCCTGCAGTGTTACGAAGGCCTGGACGAGTCAAAAGCCATCTACGAATGGAAATACGGTAAACAACTGCTGTATACCCAGGTACTGAAAGAAGCCTTGGATGAGGTGTTGCAGGGTGCAAAAGGTTTTGCCCAATCGGTCAGCAAGCTGCATGAATTTGGCGATATCTTTTTTTCCAACGAATTTTTAGAGCCACGTCCGCTGCTAAAAGCGTTGCGTGAGGAGAACGGCTGCGTTCTGCTGATCGATGAGATCGACAAGGCCGACCACGAGTTTGAATCTCTACTGCTGGAGATTCTCTCAGATTACCAGGTATCGATTCCCGAAATCGGCACCGTTAAAGCCGTTGCTGAACCGCCCATAGTGTTCTTGACCTCAAATAATACGCGGGAAATTTCCGATGCACTTAAACGTCGCTGCTTACATCTTTATATCCCGTTCCCGGACGTCGAAGTGGAAAGCAAAATCATTGGTGCTCGTGTACCTGAAGTACCGCCGGAGCTACAGCGCCAGCTGGTCGAATTCATCCACGAACTGCGCAATTTAGACCTAAAGAAACTGCCCGCCATTTCCGAAACCATTGATTGGGCTCGGACCTTGGTATTACTCCACGCCGAAAGCCTCGAGCCACAATTGGTCAAGGACACATTGAATGTCATTCTTAAATTCCAAGAGGACATCGACAACGTGCAAAGCGAAGTGAATGCGCTTGCGGCAAAGATCACCAAATAAGACTCTGGTTCAGTGAACGCACAAACCACAGACCGCACGATCAGCAACTTTATTCGCGCGTTGCGTAATGCCGACATTCGCGTGTCCACGGCCGAAACCCTGGATGCACTGAATGCCGTTGAGTTAGTGGGCTACGAAGATCGGGACTACCTAAAACGCACGCTGTCGCTAGTGCTACCAAAAACCGCAGACGAAAAAGTCACCTTCGACGCCTGCTTTGATCAATTCTTTGCCTTCCAAGATGTGCGCGGCGAAGCCGAGGCAGCGTTGGGCGATACTGGCGATGCCGATGATCAAGACAGCGAGGACGGTGGCGATGGCGAGGGCGGCGGCGCAGGCAGTGATCGTCAGGCCCAGCCCGGTGGTAAGGGCAAAAAGAATAAAAGCAAGAGCAAAAACAAGAACAATTTGTTTGAGGAAGAGGAAGAAGAAGACCTCGGTCCTGGCGAGATGACGGATCCCAGTTCGGCCCTGGGCAAATTGCTTATGGCTAATTCTCGGGTAGAACTGACCGTACAGATGTCAGCAGCTGGCGAGGCGGTAAATATTCGCGAAATCCAGATCTTTACCCAAAAAGGCCTGTACGCACGACGCATCATGGACCAGATGGGGTTAGCGGATCTGAACCAAGAAATCGCCGATCTGCGACAAGCCCCAGCGGTGCCCGCGAGACGCCTAGGACAGCAGCTTAAAGGGCGCCGCGACTTTTTGCGTGAACAAGTGCGCGACTACGTAGAGCAACAGTTTCTCTTAAATGCTGATGTTTCCGGCAAGCGTTTGCGTGAAGAGCTTTTGCGCAAAGTGAAACTATCAAATGTGGAGCACCGAAACTTTCGGCTGATCCAAGAAATCGTCTACAAAATGGCGAAAAAGCTCAGCACCTTGCACAGTCGGCGCAAAAAAGTTTTTAAGCGCGGGCAACTGAACATTTCTCGAACTTTACGCAACAATATGTCTTATGACGGTGCAATATTTAATCTGCACTGGAAATCGGTGAAAGTGGATCGACCAAAGGTCTTCGCGATCTGCGATGTTTCCGGCTCGGTAGCAAACTACGCGCGATTTATGTTGATGTTTTTATATAGCCTCGACGAAGTTATGCCAAAGGTACGGAGTTTCGCCTTTTCCTCTGACCTTGCCGAGGTTACTGAACTGTTTAACCGCAACAAGATCGAAGATGCCATAGCCAAAACTTTACGCGACTATAGCGGTGGCTCGACAGATTACGGTCAGGCCTTGTTAGATTTTAAAAAGCTGTGTCTAGACGATGTAGACAACCGTACGACGATCATCATTCTCGGTGATGCCCGCAATAACTTCGGTGAAGCACATGCCGAAGTACTCAAGGAGTTATACGATCGCTCAAAACGAGTGATCTGGCTGAATCCTGAGGCGCGGTTGGCATGGAATACGGGTGACTCAGAGATGCGCAAATACGGCGCCTACTCACATCAGGTTGAAGAATGTAATTCGCTCATGCATCTTGAGCGTGTGGTCGGCAACCTACTGCGCCAAGTAAACTAAGTTTTTACGGTATTCGATAACACAACTTATGAGTATTGCTGAACCGCATTCCGAATCTAGCAGCAACGGCCATTCGAGCGCTGCAAGTGCGCTGTCCAGCGCAGCGCTGCGGCAACTCATTATATATTTTGGCGCCGCCATTGCAGGCTGCACGCTGCTGATGTTCGCCTTGCACTATCTTGCTAGTGCATTTTCATCCGGCAGCACCACAGCTATCGCCGTAGACCCCGAAAACAACAGCATTTCGATCTACTTAAAAGAAGAGCCACCTAGCCTCAACAGCACCATCACTACGGACTCGGTCTCGGGCATGGTACTAAACCATGTTATGGAGGGGCTGCTGCGCATGAGCGTGGACGATAAATTAGAGGCCGGAATAGCAGAACGTTGGGAGGTTACACCAACTCATGCCACTTTCTGGCTGCGCGACAATGCTCTGTGGAGCGACGGCCAACCCATCACTGCTGCAGACTTTATTTTCTCTTGGACCACCGCCCTTCGCCCCGAAACCGCATCTGAGTACGCATTTCTCCTGTATTCAATAAAAAACGGACGCGCAGTCAACGAGGGCACCATGCCTGCTGAGGCCTTAGGTGTCAGCGCACCAGATCCGCACACGCTGGTTGTGGAACTGGAGCAGCCCATGGCGTTCTTTGACAAAACCGTGGTATTCCCAACGTTTTTCCCCATCCGCGAGGATTTCTATAACGCCACCAACGGCCGTTTTGGCGCAGACGCTCACGAACTTTTATTCAGTGGGCCGTTCAAGCTCACCAGTTGGGTGCATGGCTCCAGTCTATTGTTTGAGAAAAACCCTAACTATTGGGATAAAGATCGCATCAAACTCGATCAAATCAATGTTGCCTACATTACCCAAGACGCAAACGCCGCAATTAATTTTTTCAAAGACGGCAAAGTTGCCTTCACCACTCTCGGTGCCGAAAACTTAATCGAGGCCCAGCGTCAGGGCTGGCCCATTAAACGCAATCAAGACGGCACGTTGTTCTTTTTAGAGTTCAACCACCGCGATGAACGACTGACCCGCAACTGGAACCTTCGACGCGCGATGCAGTTGGTTTTAGATATGGATGAGTTGGTTTATAAGGTCACAAAACTACCTGGGTTTAAACCAGGCGTTTCAATATTCCCCGAGTGGCTTATGGGCACCAATGCGCCTTTGCGCGAAGAATATCCACCGCCCCAGTTACGCCTCGATACCGCCAAAGCACGAGAACATCTGGCTTTGGCCAAAGAAGAACTGGGCTTAGACGAGTGGCCGCCCATCGTACTGCTTACCAGCGACAGCCCAGTCTCTAACATTCAGTCCGAGTGGGTACAAGAAGCACTCAAAAGCAAGCTCGGTCTGACCATAAAAATCGATAAACAGATTTTTAAGCAGCGTTTAGCAAAGATGACCGCGGGAGAATTTGACATTCTGTTAGCGGGTTGGGGGCCGGACTATAACGATCCTCTGACCTTTGGCGATCTGTTCGCATCCTGGAACCTGAACAATCGAGGTCGCTACATGAGCGACGAAAACGACCGGCTGGTGCGCGAAGCTCAAGGGTCAACGGATACCAAAACTCGTATGGATGCGTTTGGAAAAATACAGCATGTGCTGTTTGACGATGTCGCACTGCTGCCTATGTTCGAGCGCGGAGTGACCTACGCGGTCCACCCACAACTGAAGGGTCTGAAGCGTCGTGTAATCGGTGCTGATACCGACTATACCAATGCATACATTGACACTAGTGCAGGAGGTCAATAGTTATGTGGCGCTATATGTTGAAACGGCTTGCACTCAGCGTAGTGACCATATGGTTTATCGCAACCGCGACGTTTTTTGGCATGCACGCAGTACCGGGCGATCCGCTAACCAGCGACAAGGCCACTAGCGCAAAGATTCGCGCCAACTTAGAAGCCAAATACGGGCTAGATAAACCCCTGACAACCCAGTATCTAGTGTTCTTACGCAACCTTAGCCAAGGTGATTTGGGTATCTCGTTTACCCAAGAAAACCGCCGCGTAAATGACATCATCCGCGAGCACTTCCCAGTGTCTGCGACTTTAGGCATCTTGGCAGTGGTTTTTGCCGGTCTCGGCGGTGTTCTTTGGGGTGCCTTAACCGCCCTGTATCGCAACCGCTTACCCGATACCATCATCATGTTTTTAGTCATCCTCGGCATATCCGTGCCGAGTTTTGTCATCGCCGCTATCGGCCAGTTGTCGCTGGTAAATCTGAACAACCTTGCGGGCACATCGATCTTGCCGGTAGGCGGCTGGGGCACAGTCCAGCATATGATTTTACCAGCCATGGTGTTGGGGCTTTCGACTATGGCGTATCTAACCCGCCTGATGCGCTCGTCAATGCTGGAGATCGTTAATTCCGACTACATCCGCACCGCTAATGCTAAGGGCCTGCCCAGTACTCAGGTATTCAGCCGCCATCAGCTACCTAATGCGGTTTTGCCGGTAGTAACCGTTCTCGGCCCAGCCATAGCCAGCATCACTACTGGCGGCTTCGTGGTGGAAATCGTTTTTGCGATTCCAGGTTTGGGCCGGTACTTCGTCCAGGCTGTGCAACAACTGGACTACACGGTAATTATGGGCACCACGGTCTTCTTCGGCGCCTTTCTGGTATTTATGGTTATCGTGGTCGATCTGTTTTACGGCTGGATTGACCCACGGGTGAGGCTCGACTGATGCGCGCAGCAGATGCATTCACACCCCTAGCACAGGATCAAGCGGCCGCAATAAGTAGCCGTCCGTCGCTGTCCTATTGGCAGGACGCATGGAGGCGTCTGCAACAAAACAAACGCGCCATTTTTTCCCTGTATTTAATAATCGGCTTGCTCGCCTTTACCTTCATCGGCCCCATGATCTGGACCGTTGATCCGTCATCCCAAGATGTCGACCAAATTAGCATCGCGCCGGGTGCCGATCGCTCCGCCATATTAGTGAAGGACTATGAGCCGTGGTACGGCGAGCTTAGCGAAGACTTTGTGGCAAATGATAATGCAGTAGGCCTGACATTTGCCGTGGCGCCTTCTACCCAATCCGTGCGCTTAAGCTGGCAAGCTCAGGGCGAGCGCGCTGCCGGTGGTTATCGTATTTACCGTAACTTATTCCCAATCACCGCCGGCCGCTCCTTGGGGTTGCCGCTTGCTGAAACTCAAAGCCTGTACTTCGAAGACCGCCTTGATCTGCGCCCCATTGATTACTACTACTCTGTAGTGGCACTGAACAAGCGCGGCGAAGACAGCGACTTGGTAGCAACCTTAAGCACCACCGTAACCAGAGTGATCACGCGTCGCGAGGCTGAGAGACGCGGCCTACTGGGCGCCGCTGAGCAAGTGGCTTATGGCCACGAATTCCAGCTTAAACTGCATCCATTGGGCACCGACTATCTCGGTCGCGACATGCTCTCTCGACTCATGCACGGCGCTCGCGTATCCCTGTTTATCGGTCTGTTTGCGCCGATTCTGTATATTCTATTTGGTGTCTTGTATGGCAGCGTAGCCGGATTTGTTGGTGGTTTGACCGATCAATTGATGATGCGCTTTGCCGACTTCGTAGTCGCCCTGCCGTTCCTACTCTTTATGATTCTGTTCAAAGTGATATTCGGTATCGGCCCGGGCGAGAGCGGCATAATGCCGATGCTGGTAGCGATGGTGGTATTACTTTGGCCGGCTGCGGCCCGGCTAGTGCGCGGCCAAGTGCTACAAATTCGTGAGGAAGGCTACATTGGCGCATCGCGTCTACTGGGTGCAAAAACCCCCTATCTGCTATTACGTCATATGATTCCTAATACCATGGGCGTTATCCTCGTTACCGTCACCTTTGCAGTACCCAGCGCCATCTTTACTGAAGCCTTTCTATCCTTCATCGGCATGGGCGTGGCGCCACCGACTCCGTCTTGGGGATCCATGTGTAACGAGGGCATCAAGACAATGCTTACGCATCCCCATGAACTGATTTTCCCTGCACTGTTTATCAGCGTAACAGTGTTGGCTTTTAACTTGCTTGGCGATGGCCTGCGCGACGCGCTCGACGCACGCATGCGCAACCGCGAATAGAGAGAATGCACTATGTCTGACACGCTGATGAGCGTTAATGATCTCCACGTAGAATTCGACACCTATGGCGGCATCGTTAAAGCCGTACGTGGTGTGAGTTTTGACGTGCGCCTAGGCCAGACCCTAGCCATTGTCGGCGAGTCCGGCTGCGGCAAATCAGTAACAGTACAAAGTCTCATGGGCTTGATACCCATGCCGCCAGGGCGCATTACCCAAGGCACGGCGACCCTAAACGAACATGACATCCTCGGCACCAAGGTCATCGGCGGTAACGATATTCGCGGCGATCAGGTAAGCATGATCTTCCAAGATCCCATGACCTCACTAAACCCAACCATGAACATCGGTAACCAAATTGCCGAAACCCTGCAAGTGCATAGAGGCTATAGCCATCGCGATGCATTCAAACGCGCAGTAGAACTGCTGGAACTGACGAAAATTCCCGAAGCCGCAAAACGCGCGAAACAGTACCCGTTCGAATTTTCAGGGGGCATGTTACAACGCGCGATGATCGCCATGGCCATCGCCTGCGAACCCGCGGTGCTGATTGCAGACGAACCCACTACCGCCCTGGATGTAACCATCCAAGCGCAAATTCTCGACTTGCTCAACGACCTGCAACAAGAAACCCAAATGTCGATCATATTAATTACCCACGACCTCGGCGTAGTCGCGCGGATGGCCGATGAAGTAATGGTGATGTACGCCGGCCAGGTGGTCGAACATGGCAGCGTTGACGATGTATTTTATCGCTCAGCGCACCCATACACTCTGGGGCTGCGTGGTGCCATGCCCTCCAACAGACGCAGCGCAAGCCAGACTCTGGTACCCATTGACG
Source organism: uncultured Gammaproteobacteria bacterium (assembly GCA_913050035.1). Lineage (GTDB taxonomy): Bacteria > Pseudomonadota > Gammaproteobacteria > Pseudomonadales > Azotimanducaceae > UBA4421. Next base: position 41,811 of record CAJXAC010000008.1, read on the forward strand.
GTTCACCACCAGATCTATTTCAACCGCCCCAAGGCTGTGGCTACTGCGCGCGCTGTCCCCACGCCATGAAAATTTGCGGCACTGAGCCTCCGAGCACCACTACGGTTAATAGTAACCATTGGTCGCGCTGCTGGCTCCATGACAACGAGAATCCCAACAGACCAGAAACTCTGTACTTTGCAGCGGGAGCTGAGCGTTGAACAATCTCGTAGAAATCGACCAGTTGGTAAAATACTTTGACCTCGGTCGCCAGCAGCGGGTACACGCAGTCGACCATGTCAGCCTTAACATTGGCGAACGAGAGATCGTGGGCTTGGTCGGTGAGAGTGGATCTGGCAAATCCACCCTCGGTAAAACCCTCCTTGGCCTGCACGACAAAACCGCCGGACAGGTGACCTTTCGTGGCGAAGTGATGCCCAAAGCCTACTCAGCTAAGGATTTCGCCCGCTACTCACCGCATATGCAAATGATCTTTCAAGATCCCTACTCATCGCTCAATCCGCGTATGACCGTCGGGGAAATCATTGCCGAGGGCCTACGCTTGCATCACAAACTGAGCAACACCGAGACTCAGGATGAAGTTGCCAGATGGCTCGAGCAAGTGGGCCTGCATCCAGATCATAGATCTCGCTATCCTCACGAATTTTCCGGCGGCCAACGTCAGCGCATCGGGATTGCGCGGGCACTCATATTGCAACCCGAATTTGTGGTGTGCGACGAACCCATTTCCGCGTTAGATGTCTCCGTTCAAGCTCAGGTGATTAATCTACTCGGCGACCTTAAGGCGAGTATGGGACTGACCCTTTTGTTCATCGCTCATGATCTGTCCATGGTGCGCTACATTAGTGATCGCATGGCGGTTATGTATTTGGGTGGCCTAGTAGAAATTGGTACCGCGGACGACGTGTTTTTTGAACCCAAACACCCCTATACCCAGACCCTCATTGCATCCAATCCAGAGGCTGATCCGCAAAGCGAGCGCGAACGCGCCTCAACAAATATCCAGGGAGAAATTCCCTCGCCGGTAAATGTGCCCGCGGGGTGTCGTTTCGCTAACCGCTGCCCGCAAGCTCAGTCAGAGTGCCATCACATCACACCAAAGCTATTGCCTATTGGTGACGGAAATAATCCACGCAGCGTGGCCTGCCACTTATTCCATCCAGCCGAGGCTTAAAATACGGCGGCGCAACGCCACTGCAATCAGGCAGTAACGACGCCAGTGACATTCTCCAATAGCCGGAGCAAATAGCAGCCGCGCAAATTTTTTTGGCGCAAAAAAAACCCGCTGACGCAATGTGCCAACGGGTTCTTGCTAGCAATACTGACAGCGCGCTGTATAAACCCGCAGTCTGGTATTGGCCAGTCGATGCCTAAAAGCGTCGACCACCGCCGCCACCTGGACGACCGCCGCCAGAACGCTCTTTGCTTTGAGCCTCATTTACGCGCAGTGCTCGTCCTTTGAAATCTTGACCGTTAAGAGCTTCGATCGCGGCATCAGCGCCGTCTTCCATCTCAACAAATCCGAATCCTCGTGAACGACCAGTTTCGCGATCAGTAATAACCGTCGCAGATGCCACACTGCCGTGCTCTGAGAACAGAGATTGCAGATCTTCGTCAGCAACCGCCCAAGCCAGGTTACCTACATATAGTTTCTTCACAGCTCTTTTTGCTCCTTTACTTTTTACGTTTGATAAGCGCTGAGTTTCTCCCTTTGGAGTCCTTCGACCAATCAAACCTAAGACTTTGACGAATCACACCTCAGACATCGCTGTCCGGGGCAGATTTCTCTATCGAGTCCAACAACTAACACACTATTCGTGAGCCAGAAAAAGGAACAATCGGGCGACCATGAGAAGGGTACGGGAACGTTGACTAAGGAACAATGGGTATTTTATTAAGTTTTATTTGACCCAAGTAGGGAAAAAGCGTAACAAATTCAATTTTTATTGTTACTTTCGTGCCACTTTCGTCGCATGCGGAGTATCGATTCCTCTTTCGTATAGCGCTCTAACTCGTCTATTTTGACCCATGCCAGATCCAGAGATTCTTCACTTATACGAAACTTTTCACCGCCCGCTTGGATCTGATAACGAACGTCAAAATGGTAGTGCGCCGGGTCATTTTTACGCTCCGGAATCTCATGCACATCCAAATCAAAAATATCTGGGTTTAGTAATTGTACTGCTAAGCCCGATTCTTCGTGGGCTTCGCGCATCGCTACCTCATCGGTGCTCGGATCCCCATCGCTGTGACCCCCCAGCTGCAACCACATATTGAGTTTGCGATGGTGAGTTAACAACAGATGCTGCTGATCCGGGCTAACCAGCCACGCTGATCCGGTAATGTGACCATGCCAACAATCTCGATCAAAGCACTCTGCGTGGTTTTCAATTAACGCTTTGAATCGCCCCACTACGCCAACTTCCTCAGGATAACGTGCCGCGTAGCTTTCTATCGCCGCGAGCAGATTGCGTCTGTGCATAAGAGTCCCTATTCTCAATCTGAGATCGAGTTTACACGCTCGTATCTTATATATAGCAATCACTGATCTTTATTCGATCACTATTCACTGATGAGGAGAGGCATATGTTGGCAGTTATCGCCAAGTTAAACGTAAAAGAGGGTTCAGAGGCGGCATTTGAAGAAGTCATGCTCGACTTGGCTGCTAAGGTAAATGCCAATGAGCCTGGATGTCATTTGTACACGCTATGCAAAGACGCAGACGGCAATTACACAGTGATGGAACTTTATGAGGACGAAGCGGCGATGGCCGCGCACGGACAGTCCGAGCACTTCAAAGCAGCTGGGGCCGGATTTAAAGGCTTGATGGGCGGCGCCCCAGAAATCATACGCATGGAAGTCGTGGGCTAATGCCAGATGTGGGGTTAGGGCCTTGGCTCTAACCCTACACCATGCCACCCAGCTCGTCTTAGTCTTTGATGTCGAACAATTCCGCCAGTTGTTCGGTCATTGCTCCACCCAATTGCTCGGCGTCCGTAATCGTCACCGCACGCTTATAGTGGTGCGTCACATCATGACCGATACCAATTGCGACCAGTTCTACCGGCGAATGATTTTCGATCATATCAATCGCGTACTTGAGGTGCTGTTCCAAAAAGTTGCTAGGGTTTACTAACAACGTAGAGTTATCCACTGGTAGGCCATCGGAAATCACCATCATTACCTTACGTTGTTCGTTACGGGTAACGATACGATTGTGCGCCCAAATCAACGCCTCGCCGTCTATATTCTCTTTCAGCAGTTCCTCGCGCATCATCAAACCTAGATTACGCCGCGCTCTCGACCACGGATCATCTGCAGATTTATAAACAATGTGCCTGACGTCATTCAGTCGCCCAGGATTGGACGGTTTATTGGCATTGATCCAGTCCTCTCTGGATTGACCGCCGCGCCAGGCCCGGGTAGTAAACCCAAGAATTTCTACCCGCACCGAGCAACGCTCGAGAGTACGCCCCATAATGTCTGCACACATAGCGGCAATGGTAATGGAACGACCGCGCATAGACCCGGAACTGTCGATCAGTAGCGTCACCACGGTATCGCGAAACTTCATTTCTTTTTCTTGTTTGTACGCCAGTGGATTCATCGGATCGATGATCACCTGGGTGAGCCGCGCCGCATCCAATATGCCTTCTTCTAGATCAAACTCCCAGGTGCGGTTCTGCTTGGCCATAAGGCGGCGCTGCAGGCGATTCGCCAGTTTCGATGTGGCGTGGTGCAAACTCTGCAACTGCTGATCGAGCATCCTTCTGAGGCGCGTTAGTTCCTCGGCATCACACAACTCTTCAGCCTTGATTATTTCGTCGTATTTGTCGGTAAAACTCGAGTAATTAAAGTCCACCGAAATGCGCCCAGCATCGTCAGGCATGGGTACCGGTGCTTCATCTGGATCCGCTTCGCCTGCAGCATCGTCCATGTCCGCATGGGCATCCATTTCCACCGTGGTCGCGTCACCATCAGTGCTCTCTTCACCGCCCGATTCATCATCAAGCATCACATCTTCAGGACTAAATTCCGCTTCCGAGTCTTGGGACTCGTCCATGGTTTCAACGTCATCAGGATTGGTCTCGCCGTCCATAGGATCGTCAAGATCAATCGGCAGTCCAAGGTCAGCGATAATATTGCGGCATAAATTCGCAAATTGCGCCTGATCACCCACATGCGCGCGCAACGCTTCAATGTGCTCGCCAGCGCTTTCCAAAACATGCTCGCGCCAGTACTGCACAACGTTCTCAGCACTCGGCGGTAGCTCGCGTCCAGTCAGCTGCTGACGCACAATTAATCCGACCGCCACAGACAAGGGAGCATCCGCTTCGGCGGTCACCGTATCAAAAGCAGCCTGCTGGCACTGGACCTCTAAGTGCGCATCCAAATTGCCAGCAACCCCTTCCATGCGCTGAGCGCCTAAAGATGCGATACGAGCAGATTCAATCCATTCGAACATCTCTTGAGCAGGGCCACCCTGAGGGCTGAAACGTGCATGCAACTGGGCGCTGTGATGGCGATAACGCAGGGCGTACTCGTCGCCAATACCACGCACGGCATCAATTTCGGTTGCACTTGCGCCTTGAGACGGCAATGGCAGGCGTATCCGATCTCCCTGAGCGGTGGGTGCACCGGGACCAAAATTTACGTCCAGTTCATCATTCTCAGCGATCGCGCGGATGGCGGCTGTAGTCGCCCGCTTGAACGGTTCAAGCGGATTGTCGACGTCGTTCATTGAGGCTTAGGCCGATTTCAGCGTAATGCCAGCTGTGGCATCGCCCAGGTCTTCGCCCAAGCAGCGTTGATAATATTCAGCAACGATCGGCCGCTCGAGTTCATCGCATTTATTCAGGAACGTCACCCTAAATGCAAAACCCACGTCACCAAAGATTTCGCTGTTTTGTGCCCAAGTGAGCACTGTTCTCGGTGACATCACTGTCGATACGTCGCCGTTAACAAACCCCTTACGAGTGAGATCAGCGACACTGACCATATTACCGATCAAGCGCTCGCCCTTCGCACCCTTGGCAAATGCTGCAACTTTACCCTTTATGATCTCAACTTCTGCCTCGTGCTCGAGATAGTTCAGCGTTGATACGATACTCCAACGGTCCATTTGACCCTGGTTAATCTGCTGGGTGCCGTGATAGAGGCCAGTGGTATCACCCAGGCCGACGGTATTCGTGGTAGCAAACAGTCTAAAAAAAGGATTTGGATCGATAACCTTGTTCTGGTCGAGTAACGTGAGCTTACCCTCGACCTCCAAGATACGCTGGATAACGAACATCACGTCTGGCCGCCCAGCATCGTATTCATCAAAGACCAGGGCTACCGGATGCTGTAGCGCCCAAGGCAAAATGCCTTCGCGAAATTCGGTAATCTGTTTGCCGTCTTGGAGCACGATTGCATCTTTACCTATGAGATCAATCCGGCTGATATGGCTGTCTAGGTTAACTCGTATGCACGGCCAATTGAGGCGCGCAGCCACTTGCTCAATATGGGTGGACTTGCCGGTACCGTGATAGCCCTGAACCATAACCCGACGGTTGTGTGCGAAGCCAGCAAGAATGGCCAAAGTAGTATCGCGGTCAAATCGATAATCAGGATCTATCGCCGGAACATAATCTGTTCTTTCGCTGAAGGCCGGCACCGATAGTTCTTGATCAATTCCAAAGGCTTCGCGCACACTTACCGTGGTATCCGGAGTGAATGACGGGGTTATTCCTGCTGCTGCTTGATCAGACACACATAATTCCTAGACATTGTTGCAAAGCATTATTGTAGGCAACCGGATGCTAAATCACGAGGGCTGGTGACGAATAACAGGAACGGTAAATATGACGCAAATTCATCTAGTAAGACACGGTAAGGCCGCTGCCGGGTTTGGCAGTCACAAGGATCCAGGGTTGGACGAATTGGGGCGTCGCCAGGCCCAGGCCGTTGCCGCCATGTTGCATGAACAGCACTGCGAGGATAGACCCACATTATTTTCAAGCCCGCTAGCACGGGCGTTAGAGACCTCCGAACCGCTGGCGCAACAATGGAATTGTACGGTCGGCATTGAGCCCAGAGTTGCTGAGATACCGTCACCCACAGAGGATTTGCAGGAGCGCGCCCAATGGCTACAGAAAGCAATGCAGGGTGGATGGTCAGCCCTGTCCGCAGATGCCCAAGCATGGCGTCAGGCGCTAGTTGACTATTTATTAGACCAGACCGAGAACTGCATCATCTTCAGCCATTTTGTAGCCATTAATGCCGCCGTCGGCGCCGCGACCAACGACGATAGAATGCGAATTTTTGCCCCGGACAATTGCTCCGTGACTACTCTGGAAAACACAGGCGGACAGCTTGCCGTAGTCGAACTGGGAGTCACTGCCGATACCCATATAAACTAGTACTCACCGCTCGGAGGACCCTGGCCATGCCAACCCATCGCATCATCCTGGTATTAATTTTGTCGATGGCGGCACCCTATCTAAATGGGGCTGCTACCGATTGGCCAACCTATGGCAATGACCCAGGCTCCTCCAAATACGCTGATCTGGATCAGATTAACGCCAGCAACGTCGCCAAACTGGAAGTGGCGTGGCAATGGCAGTCTCCGGACAATACGCTGGTAAAAGCCGATCCAAAAAAGACACCCTGGGGTTTTAAATCAACGCCGCTAAAAGTCGGCAATGTGCTCTACACCAGCACCTCATTAGGGCACGTTGCCGCCATCGATGCGGTAACAGGCAAAACTATCTGGGTATTCGATACCCGCACCTACAGCGATGGTCGTCCAACCAACCTCGGGTTTAACCATCGCGGCGTCGCTTACTGGTCAGATAGTCAGGGGCGGTCACGCATTTTTATGCCTACAAACAATGCCTATCTGTGGGCACTCGATGCAGCAACCGGCCAACCGATTCAAGACTTTGGCGACGCTGGGCGTGTGGATCTAACCTTGGGTTTAGGTAAGCCCGTAGACCGGAAAGTGTATTCAGTTATTTCTGCACCCACGGTAGTTGCCGGCGTGGTGGTTGTGGGTTCTTCAATAATGGACGGCCCGAAAAATAAAGAGATGCCACCCGGACATGTGCGCGCCTTCGATCCGCTCACGGGCGAACAGGTATGGATCTTTGAGACCATTCCCCAGGGCCAAGCCTATGGCAGCGACACTTGGGAAAACGAATCTTGGCGTTATACCGGTAATGCCAACGTATGGACCGGCATAAGTGCCGATCCGGAATTAGGCTATGTCTATTTGCCCACTGGCACGCCTACTAATGATTGGTACGGTGGGCACCGCCTTGGCGACAACCTATTTGCCGAAAGTCTGATCTGCTTGGATGCACGCACCGGCAAGCGGGTTTGGCATTTCCAAATGGTGCATCACGGATTGTGGGATTACGATCTGCCGGCGGCGCCGACACTAATGAATATAGTGGTAAATGGAGAAAGCATCAAAGCGGTGGCTCAGGTTTCAAAGCAAGGCTTTGTATATGTCTTTGACCGCATAACCGGCGAACCCGTTTGGCCAATAAATGAAACACCGGTGCCTAAGAGCACAGTGCCGGGCGAACGCTCAAGTCCAACCCAACCGATACCGAGCAAACCCGCCCCCTTCGAGCGCCAGGGCATGAACGAAAACCAACTAATCGATTTCAGCCCAGCGTTACATAACGAAGCAAAAGCGATTATGAGCAGGTTTCAAACAGGGCCTCTGTATACACCACCCAGCCTAAAGGGGACATTGAATCTGCCAGGATGGGCCGGTGGCGCTAACTGGACCGGTGCCGCCTTCGATCCTCGGCAGCGAATTTTATATATACCCTCTCAAGCCAGCCCCATTGCGGTAAAACTTAAACAGGGTAACCCCGACGAGACTAATTTTGACTATGTGCGCAGCCGCAGCGTCAACCGCGTCCGCGGCCCCAAAGGGTTGCCGCTGATAAAGCCACCCTATGCCAGAGTCACTGCCATCAATATGGATAGCGGCGATCATCTGTGGATGAGCGTTAACGGCGACGGCCCCAGGCAAAAAGTTATCGACATGGGGTTGCCTGACCCAGGACCGCTCGGAGCCTCATGGTCTGGCGGCCCGGTGTTAACCAAGAGCCTACTACTTGTATCCCAGGCAGATGGGCAGCGTAATGTGCTGCGCGCTTTTGACAAGCTAGATGGACGGGTAATTGCAGAGATCGATTTGCCCGCTCGGCCTTGGGGCACGCCTATGACCTACATGCAGAACGGCAAACAGTTCATCGTCATTGCCAGCGGCGAGGCACAAAACGCCCAACTCATCGCGTTAGCGCTGCCATAGTTCGCTGCTCAGCACAGTTCGTGCGCTGGTATTTTCTAAATCGCCCCAACTAGGCATAAAAAAGGCGCACCTAGGTGCGCCTTTGTTCTTAAGTTTGCCGTAACTTAGAGGAAGTTATAAACAAACTCGACGCCGACATAGCGCGGTGCCAGCGCAACTACCCGCTGTGGGAAGTTACTGCCGTGACCCGATCGTCGACCTTCCATGTCCGACCATCTCAAGAACGTATCGTCTAATACGTTGTCGATGAACAAGGAGGTACTCCAACGCTGATCTGCCGAATCGAAGGACAGCCGCGTATCAATACGATGACGCTCCGGAACTTCGTCCCAGGGCCGAGCAAAGGTATTAGTGAAGTACTCACCGGTATACGCCACCGATCCGTACCAGGTCAAAGTACCGGAGTCCATTACCCACTGATATGAGGCCCAGCCCGTCGCTTTGTGCTTCGGAATACCTGAGAGCTGCACTCCGTCCACCTGCAAACAGTACAAATCTTTCGTTGCATCAGTTGCTAAGCAAGGATCCATGTTTAGATCGCCACCAAAGATTTCTCTTGGATAACGAGGGTCGTTTTCATTAAAGACTGGATAGGACACGTCATAGACCGACTCGGTGTAACTGTAGTTTCCGCCTACGGTCAGACTGTCGGTTACAAGCAACACACCATCGATCTCAAATCCGGCATTATGGGCTTTGGGAATGTTGTCAGTCATCGAGACTGGCCCACGCCCAGCTGGTGCCTCTATTCCTGCAGGCAGGTCGAAGTCACCACTCGACGTTTCCCATGTTTCTACGTGATCCTGATAATCCTCATAATCATAGTAATAGAGCGCGCCAGTTAACTGGGCTCGTCCATCCAAGAAAGCGCTTTTGAAGCCAACTTCCCACGCCTTCAATTTTTCATCGCCGTAAAAGACCAGAGAACCAGTACCATCGATATAGACACGGTTATCCGATCCGCCCATGTTAAATCCGCCAGCACGATAGCTGGTTGTTAAACCGGCGTATATCAGGTGATCTGGGCTAGGCTCCCAATTAAAGTTGATTCGAAAACTGGTGTTTTTCGTCTCATAGTTACCGCCAATCCGGCTTCCCCAGGATATCGGGATGCCGCCAAGCCGCAGTGGCGTAGCGCATTCAGTCGAACCTAGCGCACAAGTCGGCGTTATAGGATTGAAGGGGTCACCTGTCATGGTCGCTGCACCAGTCGCGACATTAATTGCCGCAAGCGGCGTCATGCCTTCAGCCATGATTGCGGCTCCTGTTTCCGCGTCGGGTGCAGTGAGAGAAATCATCGTCTGAATCCAGGGATAATCAGCGGCCTCAAGCTCAGAGTAGCCACCTCGTGCCTCGCGCGCTTCCCGTGAATCTTCTGAGTAACGGACACCTAGTGTCACGCTCCACGTATCCGAAATTGGGTAGTCTCCAAGCCATCCATCACCACCGAGCACGCCCCCGCTGCCTCCGCTCCTTCCGGGCGCAACCCTCAAGAGTCAAGTTCACTTTGCCTTAGGCTACGTGGCTACGCGCCGCAGCCTTGAAGCGGTTTCTGTCAACGACGGATCCAAAGGCGTCAATGGCGGCCTGGAGACGGTGGAGGATTGCCAGCGGGAGTTGGCGGCATCTCCGGGCCTGGCTGGCGTGATGCTCGGGCGGGCGGTGGTGGCGCGGCCATGCGCAAGACCATGACGTCGTCGAAGCCGTCGCCGTTGACGTCGGCCTTGGCGAAGGCCTGCTCCATCGCCTTCTGCTGTTGCTGCATGAGCAAATCGAGCGGCGCCTGATTCTGATTCTGCTTCAATGTGATTGTTACGTGCCTACCCCTGGGTACGCTGCTTCTCTTCCAGAGCCGCGCCTCGGGCCGCGGGGGCAGCACGGGGACCGTAGGCAGGAATTCTTACGGAGTCATAAATGTTAAGCCCTAAGGCAACTGAGCGCATTAAG
>CAJXAC010000009.1 GCA_913050035.1 uncultured Gammaproteobacteria bacterium
ACCCAGGACCAACGGATTAAAAGTCCGGTGCTCTACCAACTGAGCTAACGACCCATTTGCTGCCTACAAGGTTTTGGCATATCGGCGAGAAGGCGCGCATTGTAGTCACCGTGACGAAGCGACACAAGCCCAGCGTAGAAGGATTACACGGCCAATCTAGCCGCTACCAAAATTTCTCGTTTCACAACCACTAAGTCTTAGCGTAACGCGTAAGATCTGCAGTTCCCGCCGCTTTGAATCCAGCACGGCGAATTTCGCAACTATCACATCGGCCACATGCCTCGCCGTCAGCTGTGGCCTGATAGCACGACACGGTCAGCTGATAGGGCACAGCCAGTGCTGTCCCTGCAGCGATGATATCGCCCTTGGTAAGATCTATAAGTGGGGTATGGATCCGCAGGGGATGACCCTCTACACCCGCCTTAGTGGCCAAATTGGCCATCGTTTCGAAAGCTGCAATGTATTCCGGGCGGCAATCCGGATAGCCCGAATAATCCACGGCATTGACCCCGATGAAAATATCCCGAGCTTTAATCACTTCTGCCCAGGCCAGCGCCATGGACAGAAATACGGTATTGCGGGCGGGCACATAGGTCACTGGGATGTCGTTAAGGTCAGAGTCATGGGCATCAGGAACGGCAATGTCACTGTCGGTTAATGCTGAGCCGCCAAACTGGCCTAAATCTATGTTCATTACCCGGTGCTCCGTCGCTTGCAACGCATCCGCCACACGCTTAGCCGCGGTGAGTTCCGCCTGGCTACGCTGTCCATAATGAAAGGACAACGCGTAACAATTGAAGTTCTGCTGCTGCGCCATAGCCAGCACGGTAGAGGAGTCCAAACCACCAGAAAGCAAAACCACCGCATTAGCTTGGGTCATGAAGATATCCTTTGCTCATCAACGTCCGGGCACATCGCCCCAGAGCAATTTATGTAATTGCATTTGCATACGCGCCGGCAACCGATCTGCAACAATCCAATCAGCAAGTTCGCTGGGTTCCAGCGCACCATGACTCGGCGAAAACAGCACATCAGCGACCCGATCAAACAACTGGTACTGGTCGCACTTGATGCGCGCCCAATCGTAGTCGCCACGACTGCAGACCACGAATTTGATCTGATCATGAGGCTGCAAGTGGGCAATATTGTCCCAAAGATTACGGTGTACCTCTGACGAGTCCGGGGTCTTTATATCCAACACTTTGACAACTCTGGGATCCACCTGGTCTACAGGGAGCGCGCCGCTGGTTTCCAAAGACACCGCAAATTGGCGATCCACAAGCGCTGTCATGAGCGCAAAGACACCTGGCTGAGCTAAGGGTTCTCCGCCAGTAACGGTGACGCGGCTCACATTGTAATTGGCTACTTGCTCCAGTATGTCCGACAAGGTCTCGATTTGACCGCCACTGAACGCGTAGGCGCTGTCGCAATATTGGCAGCGCAGCGGACAGCCGGTAAGCCGCACGAATACTGTTGGATATCCTACGGTATTGGCTTCGCCTTGCAGAGATAGAAAAATTTCTGTGATGCGCAGCGTCGTCTGATTGAGGTCATTAACCAAAGTTTCGGTCACTCGACACCCTTGACCATCACCTCTGCGTACTTCTTGGCCAGCGCCGCTGCCGGACTCTGCGAATGTTGGTCTTGAACCCGCTGCAGATACTCCAACGCTTGAGTATCGTCTCCGAGTCCTTGGTAGACTACACCCAGCTTATAGAGCGCATCAGGTACTTTTTGGTGATCTGGGTAGAGATTGATTACCTGCATAAAGTTTTGCCGGGCTTCTTCACGCTGTTTTTGCGCCAAGAAGAGCTCTCCCAACCAATAAAAAGCGTTGGGCGTAAACTGGCCGTTGGGGTAATCAATAATTAATTGCTGGAAACCTTGAATCGACTCGTCAAACTGGCGCGCCCGCATAAACTCTATTGCCTGCGTGTAGGCTTCGCGCTCCGTAGCAGCGCCTACCGCCGTCACTCCAGTCGCTACAACCGCCGTCTGCGAGTCTGCAGTTTGCGGGGCCGGTTGCGGCTGCCCTGCCGCCAGCGCCGCCAGTCGCTGATCGAGATCTAAATATTGGTCTTGTTGACCCTTTTGCAGCCGCTGCAACAGATACTGTTGCTCCTCAAGTTGCCCTCTAAGTTCCTGAACTTCTTGTTGCAATAACTGCAGCTGGTAGAACAAGCCCGACAGTGATGAACCGCCGGCGTTTATCTCCGCTGCTTGAGCGGTCGGGAGCTGAGATGGCAGTGGACTCTGGGAGCTAGTCGTAGCGGCAGAATTGGCCGCCTGTATTGATTCCTCTACAGGCACAGCTGCCTGAGCGGGTTGATACAAAAGCAGTATTGCCGCACAGCTGCAAAGAATGATGCAGACACGACTTTTGGATGTAGATGCGGACAACGGCAGTTCTCTACGAATCGTCTATTAGGACTGGTTTTGTAAACACCGACCGAAGCTTGGCCTGCCTCTCGGCAGGCCACACTATTTGGTTACCGGTAGGAAAGTACCGCGCGGCGATTGAGTGCCCATGCGGACTCAGTATGACCTGGGTCTGCCGGTCTTTCTTCACCAAAACTTACCGTTTCGATTTGTCGCGATCGAACACCCGCTGACGTCAGGAATGACTTAACCACTTCGGCTCTACGTTCCCCAAGAGCTAGGTTGTATTCTCGCGTGCCGCGTTCGTCACAATGGCCTTCGATTACTACGCTCTTGTCAGCATTACGACGCAATATTTGCGCGTGCATTTCGAGCGCCGCTAAATCTGCCGGATTGAGTACGGCTGTGTCATAACCGAAGTAAAAACTTCGAGACAGCGGACGCCCACTCGCATCAACTGGCGTAATGCCATCATCGGCAAAATCTGATGGTTCTTCGGCTTCCTCTACCGGTGCTGCCGCTACCGGCGGTTCTGATACAGGCTCTTGCTGGTCTACTGGCGCTGTAGCTGTGCTCGAACATCCGCCGATGACGATGGCTGCTAACAACAAAGCAATTAAACCTGAGAGTCGATTACTACTGAGCATTTCTGGCTTCTCCTACTGTGCGTTCCACGCAGACTGGCCGACTAAAGGATTTCTGTCTTCTGCCGCCCCTAGCGTGCCCTAAAATTATGACACATATCAATCAACAACGTTTTAATCAACAACGTTCTGTAAAAAAGGCGACCATGCGGGTTCACGCACGTCTCCTACGGAAGATGGCAACCGGTACTTTACCCGACCGTCAATCGATACCACCCCGAGTATACCCCGCCCTTGGTACTGTGTGGCATAAATTAGCATGGATCCGTTCGGCGACAATGATGGCGATTCATCCAGGTTCGTTTGCGTTAATACGAGGATATTGTCCCGCTCGAGGTCCTGCCAAGCGATATGAAAGACGCCGTCGCGCCGATGCACGAAAACTAAATGCTGACCGTCAGGCAAGAGCCGCGCGCGCGCATTGTAATCGCCAACAAAGGTGAGACGTTCAACGAAGTTGGTGGCTAATTCAACCTGATATATTTGCGGTCGGCCACCCCGATCCGAGGTAAAGATGAGTCGTTCGCCATCTGGCGACCAGGACGGCTCCGTGTCGATCGCCCGGTGGCGCGTAATGCGACGCAATTTGCGCGTCTGTAGATTCATGGTGAAAATCTCTGGATCCCCATCCCGCGACAAGACCATGGCAAGATGTCGCCCGTCTGGTGAGAACACAGGCGATCCATTAATGCCACGAAATGCTGTCAATTGCTCACGGTAAGGCCCGTCGACGTCCTGTAAAATAATACTCGGGCGACCGGTTTCGAAGGAAACGTAGGCCACGCGCTGGCCATCCGGCGCCCAACTTGCGGAAAGAATCGGCTGCGGCGAAGAGAACAGGGTGCGCGCGCGCTGCCCGTCTGCATCGGCGATCTCCAGCCGATAGCGTGCGTCGGGGGTCCCGGCATTCTGTGCCAGCACGTACATAATCTTGCTCGAGAAAGCGCCACGTACGCCAGTGATTTCAGCATAAATAATGTCGGCAATTTGATGTGCAGCATCCCGCCACTGATCTACCCCGATCAGATACTCTCTGGCCCGTAATTGGCGCCGGCCCGCCACATCGTAGAGTTCAAAACTCATTCGCATCGAGTCGTTCCGCAACGCCTCTACTCTGCCGATCACCAAGTACGCGGTTCTTAAGATGCGCCAATCACGATAAAACACCTCACTGCTGCGCGCTGGCAACGACAACATATTTTCTTTCGCCATGGGATCAAATTGGCCGCTGCGCGCCAGATCAAAGGCAACAATGTCCGACGGATTTGGCAGGTCATTAAGAGCGGCGGCATTAGCAGCACTGTTCACATCAATAGCAAAAGGCACGACCGCGATTCGAATTGGCTCGTCTACCCCGCGATCGATAATGATCGTATCTAAGGAATTTTCCGCGTGCGCATTAGACGCCAGCACCATAACAGTCAGTAACCAGCCGGCGGTTCTCATCAGTGCCCGGATCCCTTGCATAACCTTTTTCATCCAATGTAATTCGTTATTTCTTCAACAGCGGTTCTATCACCACAACAGTAGCGTGACAATACGGGGTACCCTAACGCAATAAATCTTCGGGCTGGAACAAAAAATAAAAGCGCCTGAAGTAACGCTCAAATTGCGAATTATTGTCTGGCACGGGGAACCGTCTGGCCTGACGGACAGCCTGCTCCGCCGCCTGATCAAATGCCGCATTACCTGACCCCTCGACCACTGCGACCGAGATCACCTCGCCAGTCGGGATTAATTCCACCAACAACCGTGCCGACATGCCATTGCGGGCACTGGGCGGGCGGCTCCAATTTTGCCGCACCAATTCGTAAATTTCCGCGCGATACGACTGCGCGATCTGGGCCTCCTCGTCACGCAGCAAGCTTACCGACTCTCGCTCCAATGACTGCTCTAATGCTGCATCTGCCATATCACCCAGGGCCGCCAACTGCAGTCGCCGTCGTTCCGCAGCCTCGGCCTCGGCCGCCTTTTTGCGCGCAGCTGCAGCTTTGGCTTTCTCCGCTGTGCTGGGTTGTTTTGTTGCAGAAGGTTTAGGGGTCTTTTTAGCTTTAGCCGTCACGGCAGCAGGCTTTGGCTGAGGCTTGGGTGCTGGCGCTGCCGGCTTGGCGGGCGCTTGCATAACGATCAAGCTCGCGTTTACTACCTGGGGTTTTATCACGTCGGCTATTTTCGGCGCGGGCGTCCAGCCTTGCAGCAACATCGCTGCGGCGACCAAGTGCACTAACAGCGCCAGCACTAACGGCAGGCTGTAATCGCGAATCCAAACCACGGCGTTAACGACCTATCTGTTCGGGAGGATCGGTGATCAGTCCCACGCTCTGCGCCCCTGCCTTCTGCAAAACCGTCATAACGCGGACTACTTCTCCATAGTTAAGCGATTGATCCGCTTTTATGTATACCGGCACCTCCGGCCGCGCCCGCAGAATTTTCGCAGCCTGTTCTTGTAAGGAAAATATCGTAACCCGGGTACCATTATTCCCGGCCTTACTGGTCGCCACGGCACCAGTATTCATAAATAAAGCACCATCGCCTCGCATAGACACCACCAAGGGATCATTTTCCGTATCCGTTATCGCTTCGGAGGGCGCTTCTGGAAGGTCTACGTTAACGCCCTGAGTCAGTAACGGGGCAGTAGCCATAAAGATCACCAACAGCACCAACATCACATCAATGTAGGGCACCACATTGATCTCTGACATTGGCTTACGTCGCGTGGCCATCTGGGGTACGTCCTACTGCTGGGTCGCTTGGGCGTGGGCGGCACGATGCAAGATACTGGTAACTTCATCGCTGAATGCTTCAAACCGTTTCATTAATCCCTCAACCCGAGCCGCAAATCGGTTATATGCAATGACCGCTGGAATCGCAGCAAACAATCCCATAGCAGTTGCCACCAACGCTTCTGAAATACCAGGTGCTACCGACGCTAAGGTGGCCTGACTCATATTCGCGAGCGAGCGAAACGAATTCATTATCCCCCAGACGGTGCCGAACAAGCCAACATAGGGCGATGTCGAACCCACCGTTGCGAGAAATGGCAAATGAGTTTCCAAACGCGATTCCTCGCGCATTAAGGCTACTCGCATGGCCCGCTGGACACCCTGCATAATAGCCTCGGCATCCGCGCCCGCTTGGTCAGCCAAACGCGTATATTCACGGAATCCAACGACAAATAGATTTTCAATACTGTTGAGGTTGTCTTCTTGTATGAGCTCTGAATACAACTCGCGCAAGTCGACTCCCGACCAAAAATGGTCTTCGAAGGCATCAAGTTCATTAAGTGTGCGCCGCAGTAATAGCCAGCGCTGAAAGATCATCATCCAACTGACTAACGACGCCAGCGCTAGCAGTCCCATAACGATCTGTACCAGCAGCGTCGCGTTGACAATTAACTCATATATCGAAATCTGTTCTGGCACTGAAGAATCCTTGTCGCTGTTTTACTCGGTTATCACTTTGGTAAATCTTAAATGTTCTCTCGAGTCGCCGCTTATGGGTCTACTGCCGATGTTTTGTGCTCTGTGGCACAACGATACCAATAGCAACGCCTGTAGCGAATGTTTTCCTTCCTACTCTGGCAAATTAGGAATCTGCTGCTGACGATTTTCGTGGGCCAAACTGTCACTCCTCTCCGGCACATCGAGGCCTAGATGCAAAAAGCACTTTGGCGTTGCGACACGGCCACGCGGCGTACGCACCAAGTATCCTTGCTGAATCAAATACGGCTCAATAACGTCCTCTATCGTGCCTTTTTCTTCGCTGATCGCCGCGGCCACAGCGTCTAGACCGACCGGCCCGCCGCCAAATTGCTCGACAATTGCGGCCATCAGGCGCCTATCCATAGTATCGAAACCTTCTTTATCCACATTGAGCATATTAAGGGCGGCGTCAGCGATTTGCGCAGTGACGACACCATCACCCTTTACTTGGGCGTAGTCACGGACTCTGCGCAACAGTCGGTTACTGATGCGCGGCGTGCCGCGAGAGCGACGGGAAATTTCCTCAGCACCGGCGGCTTCCATTGGCAGTTCGAGCTTTGCCGCCGATCTGCTAACGATCTGGGTTAACTCTTCAATACTGTAAAACTCAAGCCGTTGGACGATGCCAAAGCGATCACGCAGTGGGCTTGTTAACAGGCCCGCGCGCGTGGTTGCGCCAACCAGGGTAAACGGCTGCAGCTCAAGTTTCAGCGAACGCGCCGCAGGGCCTTCACCGATCAATATATCGAGCTGAAAGTCCTCCATTGCCGGGTACAAAATTTCTTCCACCACCGGGCTTAAACGGTGTATCTCATCAATAAACAGCACATCACCTGGATCCAAATTGCTCAGCATGGCTGCCAAATCGCCGGGTTTTTCCAACACCGGGCCAGAGGTCGATTTTATCGCGGCGCCCATCTCGCGGGCCATGATGTTGGCGAGTGTGGTTTTACCCAATCCCGGAGGTCCAAAGATCAGGGTGTGATCTAACGATTCACCACGCTGCTGAGCCGCTTCGATGAAGATCTGCATCTGCTCTTTAACCGCTTGCTGTCCGATATAGTCGCTCAGCTCTTGGGGGCGGAGCGCACGATCAAACCGCGCGTCGTTGCTATCCTTTGTCGGCGAAGAAAACCGATCCGGCTCAATGCTCATAGGCTGCTTCCTCCGCGCGCGAACTGCCTCAAGGCCATAGATACAAGCTGTTCCGGCGTCGCTGGTTGGTCGGTGTCCCCAGCCTGGGCTGCACTCTGCAACTGGCTAATCATTTGCTGAGCCTGCGCAGGTTTATAGCCCAAGGCCACCAGGGCATCTTGAGCGTCCTGGCTGGTCGACTGCAGGGAGCCGGCGATCAAGCCGCTTGCTAGCGGTTCGGCGTTGCCAGGCAATAGGCTGTGCAATTTCGACTTTAGTTCAACCATCAGCCGCTCAGCAGTTTTTTTACCCACACCCGGCACATTCGTCAGCACGCCCACATCATTATTCTGCACCGCTACTGCCAACATTGAGGGGTCCAGTGACGAAATAATAGCCAGTGCCAGCTTCGGACCAACGCCATTGATTTTGACAAAGGTACGAAATAACTCTCGCTCTGCGGTATCGCAGAAACCAAACAGCAGTTGCGCATCTTCGCGCACCACGAAGTGGGTGCTCAGGGTGATGGACTGTCCAATAGCCGGTGCGGTAGCCAGAACGTTCGTGCTGACCTCTAATTCGTATCCGACACCGCCAACATCCACCATCAAGGCCGCTTTTTCAGCATCAATTTCAATCAGTGCGCCTGTGAGTCTGCCAATCAATAGGTCATTCCAGTTAGCTGACGAGTTGGCAAGTATTGACGTGGCACAGAGCAATCGCAAGCGCATCTGCTGCATCTGCCTGGGGCGCGCCGGGTAGCTTCAGCAAAATTCTGACCATATGCGCCACCTGCTCTTTGCTGCCACGGCCAGTTCCAACCAAAGATTGCTTGACCCGCTTGGCGGCATATTCGTGAACCGGCAATTCCCCCGCAACAGCCGCGGCAATTGCCACACCTCGCGCTTGTCCAAGCTTGAGGGCTGAGGACGCGTTCTTAGCAAGAAACACTTCTTCAATAGCAAGTTCGGTAGGATTAAATTGATCTATTAACTCGCTCACACCCCGGTAAATGATACCCAGGCGCTGGGGCATATCGCCGATTTCTGCCTTTATGCAACCGCTAGCAACGTACCCGACGCTACGGTCGCGCACCGCTAACAGCCCATATCCTGTGCGCCGAGAACCGGGATCAATGCCGAGCACAAGGCGCTGTTCAGTCATCTGTGACATGCTGCATTGCAGCTTTATTTACTGATCGCGGGGCGCGTCTACTCGTACGCTGCGTCTGGGAATTGGCCATTGCTGTAGACCTCTTGGACATCGTCTAGATCTTCAAGGACATCAATCAACTTAAGCACTTTTTGCGCTTGCTCAACATCACACTCGCTGGTGTTAGAGGCCAGCATGGTCACTTCCGAATGATCCGGCGGTAGCCCCGCACTGGCCAACTTCTCGCTGACCTGTCCCAAGCTCTCCCAGGATGTGGTGACCGTTATGCCGCCTTCCTCATCGCTCTCAACATCTTCCGCTCCTGCATCCAGCGCCAATTCCATGACCTGCTCTTCGTCTTGCCCCGGAGCGTAGTTGATTACACCAAGCCGATTGAACAAGTAGGCGACAGAGCCGTCTGTGCCAAGATTGCCGCCATGCTTACTAAACGCGTGTCGGACTTCAGCAACGGTGCGATTACGATTATCTGTCATCGCCTCAACCAGAATGGCAACGCCACCAGAGGCATAGCCTTCGTACACCAACTCCTCGACGTCATTGCCTTCGCCACCACCAGCACCGCGCTGCACAGCCCTATCAATAGTGTCTTTCGGCATATTAGCCGCTAGCGCTTTGTCCACCGCTGCGCGCAGTCGCGGGTTGTCGTCAACCACGCCACCGCCCAGCCGCGCAGCAACGGTAATCTCACGGATAAGTTTAGTGTAAAGCTTGCCGCGTTTTTTATCTTGCGCCGCTTTGCGATGCTTAATATTTGCCCATTTACTATGACCGGCCATTGCCAAGACCTCCTTCTACCGCTGCCAAAATGCCCCAGTGCTCATTTAACGACGCAATTTACTGGGTACTGCCAAGCCTACTCAGCAAGCCTTATTCCGATTTATTGGGCGTCTGTCGAAGGCGAATATGCAAGTCGCGCAATTGCTGCTCTTCAACCGCTCCAGGAGCCGCCATCATAACGCACGCTGCTGTCTGGGTTTTAGGAAACGCGATGACTTCGCGAATTGACTGACTTTGCGTCATCAGCATCGCCAATCGATCCAAGCCGAGAGCAATACCGCCATGGGGCGGGCAGCCATACTGCAGAGCATCCAACAGGAAGCCGAATTTAGCTTGCGCAGCACTGTCCATAGCGAGCACGTCAAATACCGCACTCTGCATCTCTTCGTTATGAATTCGCAGCGACCCACCGCCTAGTTCGTAGCCATTCACAACGACATCATAGGCCGCGGCCTTGGCTCCGTCCGGATCAGCTTTCAACTCTGCCGGAGAACATGTGGGTCGCGTAAACGGATGGTGCTCGGGGCTGTATCCACCTTCACGAGTGCGTTCAAACATCGGCCAATCGACAACCCAACAAGGTCTATACCCCGGTTCTATAAGCCCCAGGTCCGCACCGAGTTCGTTGCGCAGCGCGCCAAGCGCGTCGTTTACGACTTTGCGCGTATCCGCGCCAAAAAACACGATATCACCATCTTCAGCACCCACTCGTTGCAGCACCGCATGGGTCACTTCGTCCGGAATAAACTTCAGGATCGGTGATTGCAAACCGGCCACTCCAGCCGCTAGGTCATTGACTTTAATGTAGGCGAGACCGCGCGCGCCGTAGCGACCAACAAACTCTGTATACTGATCAATTGCCTTACGCGACAAAGTTGCTGCCCCCGGCGCGCGCAACGCCGCAACCCGACCTTGGGGATCATTCGCGGGACCATTGAACACCTTAAAGTCTACGGCGCTCATAAGGTCCGCTATATCAACTAAGCGCAACGGATTGCGCAGGTCTGGGCGGTCGATACCAAAATCGCGCATAGCCTCATCCCAGGTCAGCACTGGAAACTCACCAAGATCTACGTCAAGGACTTTGCGCCACACTGATTTCAGCATGCCTTCGGTCATATCCATGACCTGCTGTTGAGTCACAAAAGATGCTTCGATATCAATTTGCGTAAACTCAGGCTGCCTGTCAGCCCGCAGATCTTCGTCGCGATAGCAACGGGCGATCTGGTAGTACTTATCCAACCCCGACATCATCAACAATTGCTTATACACCTGCGGCGACTGGGGCAACGCAAAAAACTCGCCCGGATGAGTGCGGCTCGGTACTAAGTAGTCCCGCGCACCTTCTGGGGTTGCCCGCGACAACGTCGGTGTTTCTACGTCCAGATAACCATCGTCTTCTAAATAGCGCCGGACTTCACTGGTGATTTGCGCGCGGGTACGCAACCGGTCCTGCATCTCCGGTCGGCGTAAGTCAAGGTAACGGTAGCGCAGCCTTACGTCCTCGCCCGCATCAGAGTATTCGTCGAGCTGGAAGGGCGGTGTCTTAGCCGCATTTAAAATAGTTAGCTCCAGACCCAATACTTCGATTTCGCCCGTGCGCATATCTGGATTGACAGTTCCCTCAGGGCGCGGGCGCACTCGACCTCGCGCAGCGAGCACAAATTCGTTACGCGCGGAATCAGCGAGGGCAAAACTCTCTTCAGTATCTGGGTCAAAAACTACCTGCAAGATGCCAGTGCGGTCACGAATATCTAGGAAGATCACGCCACCATGGTCGCGGCGTCGGTGCACCCACCCACATATTTCTACTTGTTCGCCGACTTGAGCCGATCCTAATTCACCGCAATAGTGGCTGCGCATGAGTTTCCTCGTAATGTTGAAAAATTTATGTTGAGTAGCGCAATCTGCTCACTGGCAAGTGTCGCCTTGCTAATGGCTTCAGCTACTGCTGCTGTCCCCTGCCGATGACGTTGATGACTTCGAGTCGCTAGACGACGTCGTTGCTGAGCTGGATGCGCCATCCGCAGAGGTCACGTTCTTTTTGCTACCCGACTTAAAATCGGTCTCGTACCAACCGCCACCTTTAAGGCGAAAGCCTGCAGCAGAGATCTTCTTTTTCAGGGCTTCGGCCGCGCATTCTGGGCAGGTGACCAGTGGTGGCTCATTGACTTTCTGCAGAACCTCCATTTCGTGACCGCAGTTGTCGCAACGATATTCGTAGATCGGCATTTTGATATTTTTAGACAGTTACCAACAAGCGGCGCATGATGTTAAAAAAACCAGCAAAAAGACAGTAATTTTGCTGACTTTTTGTTGCGGCACCGGAATCGATCAGCTATAACGCTCGCCATCAGATCAAGAAGATCTGGTTCAGTGACGTCCGAGATGAAAACGCTACCGGCATTGTTGCGAGGTTTTAACAACAGCGACGCCTCAGCCACTTTTAACTGGTCAAGAGTCGATCCAATTTGCACCGAAGGTTGCTTGTTGGTCAACAAAAATACAGGTTAAAATACGGCCCAAGGGGCGACGACGGTAAAACACCGCTGACGTGCCGAGCAATTTGATGTTCGGGCGACCGCTGCTTAAAGAGACGCATTGAAACCCCATGGTTTGGTCGTTGGTTACACCATTGATCTGCCAAGAGAGTGGAATCGTGCTGTTTATAATCGACTCAGAGGACCAGATCATGGCTACCAAGAAAAAAGCACCCGCTAAAAAGGCGCCCGCCAAGAAAGCTGCTGCTAAAAAAGCACCTGCCAAAAAAGCAGCAGCTAAGAAGAAAGCGCCCGCTAAAAAAGCAGCAGCTCCTGCGGTTAAGCGCCAGCCCGGAGTTAAGGCCAAAATGACCAAAACAGCGATTTTGAATGAAATCGCCACCAATACTAATCTGACGCG
Organism: uncultured Gammaproteobacteria bacterium; assembly: GCA_913050035.1. Lineage (GTDB taxonomy): Bacteria > Pseudomonadota > Gammaproteobacteria > Pseudomonadales > Azotimanducaceae > UBA4421. The sequence goes on from CAJXAC010000009.1 coordinate 12,491, forward strand.
CACGCAGGTTGGTGCGGTGATGGATGAACTGGAATCAGTCATTGAGCGCCACATTCGCAAGCGTTCTGTTGGCGAGTTCACTTTACCTGGCTTGTTGAAAATCAAGGCTGCCAAGCGCCCAGCTACCAAGAAGCGTATGGGTCGCAACCCTGCCACTGGTGAAGAGATCGTTATTCCGGCCAAGCCTGCCACTACGCGTGTTCGCGTAACCGCATTGAAGAAGCTTAAGGACATGATCCTCTAAGCAACTTCGACTGTATGCAACAGGTCGGATTCTTCATTCGGCCTGTTGCGTCATTCTCCTCCTTACCCTTTCTTGCTGTTATTTCGGCTGTCATTGAACCGCAGCATTGTGTCTAATGCGTGGAAATAATAACGATAGTCATAGCCCAATAAATCATGCGCCAATCAAACCTGCTGTTACCAACATTAAAAGAAACTCCTGCTGACGCAGATGTAATCAGCCATCAGCTGATGCTGCGCGCCGGGTTAATCCGACAGCTGGCAAGCGGCCTGTATTCATGGCTGCCACTAGGCCTGAGGGTTTTGCGCAACATCGAAGCGATCATTCGCGAAGAACTCAACCGCAGCGGCGCCCAGGAATTACTGATGCCGGTCGTGCAACCCGCTGAATTGTGGGCTGAGAGCGGCCGTTGGCAGAAAATGGGGGATGAGATGCTGCGCATGCAGGACCGCCATGAGCGGGACTTCTGCCTAGGCCCTACCCACGAAGAGGTCATCACCGACATCTTCCGCCGCGAGGTGCAGTCTTACAAACAGCTGCCGGTAAACTTCTATCAAATTCAAACTAAGTTTCGCGACGAACGACGACCGCGATTTGGCGTTATGCGCGCGCGCGAGTTCATCATGAAAGACGGCTATTCATTTCATCTGGACCAGCCGAGTTTCGACGCAACCTATCAGGAAATGTACAACTGCTACGAGCGCATTCTGCAGCGTATGGAACTGAACTTCCGAGCAGTAGAAGCTGATACAGGCAATATCGGCGGCAACAATTCTCACGAATTCCACGTTCTTGCGGCGTCCGGTGAAGACACAATCGTGTATGCATCTAATGGCCCTTATGCGGCAAACCTAGAAAAAGCCGTAGCTGAGTTGCCCGTGGCTGAAGCGACTCCACCAGAACCCATGGCAAGAGTGGCCACTCCCAACCAAAAGACCATCACCGAAGTTGCCCAATTGTTGCAGCAAGAAACCACCCGCTGTGTAAAGACGCTGGTCCTAAAAGCCGAACCATCAGACACGCAAACTGGCGCGCCGCTGATCGCAATTATTTTACGCGGCGATCATGAGCTCAATGAAATAAAGGCCGCCAAGCTACCCGGCGTTGCAAAGCCACTGCAGTTCGCCGACGAAGCGGAAATCGTTGCGGCATTCGGCGCCCATCCGGGCTCATTGGGTCCGGTCGCGAGCCCGATCCCAATCCTAGTTGATTATGCTGCCGCTGCGTTATCCACTTTCATCTGCGGTGCTAACGAGGACGGCGTTCACTACCAAGGCGCCAACTGGCAGCGCGATTGTCCGATCGACGACCAGCAGATGGTCGATGCGCGCAACGTCGCCGAGGGCGATCCTGCGCCCAATGGGCAAGGCGAGTTGCAATTTCAGCGCGGCATCGAGGTAGGTCATATCTTCCAGCTCGACCGCGCTTACAGCGAACCCATGAGCGCCTACGTTTTAGACCAGGATGGCCGCGACACCGCGCCTATCATGGGCTGCTACGGCATGGGCGTAACGCGTTTGGTTGCTGCCGTTATTGAGCAAAATCACGACTCAAGAGGGGTTGTATGGCCACAACCAGTAGCGCCTTTCGCCTTACACATTATCCCGCTTAACGCACAGAAGTCTGATGCGGTGCGCGAAGCGGCGGACGCACTTTACGCTGAGGCTGAAGCCGCGGGCATCAGCGTACTACTCGACGACCGCAATGAACGTCCGGGGGTAAAATTCGCCGACGCAGATCTCATCGGCATCCCCCATCGCATCGTCATTGGCGATCGCGGCCTGCAAAATGGGGTGGTGGAATACAAACACCGCAGCGCCGAGAACAACGAAGAGTTGAGCGCCGAAGCAGCTTTGGCCAGAGTAGCCGGTCAGCGTCTTTAAGCGCCCTTAGGACCCAGCACGAGCCAGCAGACTTTCCGCAGTCTGCGGTCCTGCTAGGACAGCCTGCACAGTACCCTTGGGATCTATAACCACCGTCATCGGCAATACCTCAGCACGACCAATACGAAAGTTTTCACGTGGGTCATCTACCAATACTGGAAACTCGATCTCCATACGCTGCATGACCGCATTCAGATCAGCCCCCTCCAAACCATCGTAGTTAACACCTAGGACCCGAATCTCAACACCGCGTTGGCTGCCCTGTTGCCGCAGTTCGTTGAGTTCCGGTATTTCTTCTCGGCATGGCGCGCACCATTCCGCCCAGTAGTTAAGCACCACCCATTCGCCGTGGAGATCGGAAAAGCGGATAGACGAGCCATCGGCAACGCGAAAACTCGGTTCACTGCTGCAGCCGACCAAACTAAGACAAGCCAGTAAAATGGACAGAACGCCGATACGACCCATTAAATTACCTCTTCTAGTGATACTGAAAGATGCTCTACATTGCTGTGCCGAACCGCGGCAAGTAATTCGATTAAGCGTGGAAAACCCATTACCTCCGCCAATTTAGCTTCCGTAAGCTCATCTGGAAGCAACTGGTACAGCTGCCAGAGGCTCACCGCCTGCAAATCTCGACCCAATATCCATTGGCCTCGCACATCAATACCGATCAGCCGCAGCTCGCCCAGTGCTTGAAAAATACGCTGACGCTGATGGGCGTCCATACTGACTCGGCTAGAAACTTCTGATTCGGTTATTGGCTCACCCAAACCATGCCCTTCGGCAACTGCCTGCAATACGCGCATGGCCTTGATCAGTAGCGGCTCATCCAACCGAGCTACGCTACCGTGCAGGGATAACGAGCGCACAAACACCGCACCACTGAGCACGATCACCCACACCAAATATAACCACAGCAAAAACACCGGCAGCGCTGCAAAGGCACCAAAAATCGCATCGTATATAAAATACTGTGATGCCATCGTGAAGCCCTGAAACGCCACCTGAAAAACGATCATAGCCAACGCCCCGCCCGATATACCGTGCAGCAGTGGTACCGGACTATTAGGCACCACCACATACAACGCAGTGAATCCAACAAACATCAGTAGCGCCGGCAAGTAACTCAACGCGGTACCATAAACATCCAACACACGGATTTCGCTGAGCAACGGCAGCCCAATCAAATAAATACTGCTCCAAACAGCAATTAATAGCAGTGCAGGACCAAGGGACAACACACCCCAATAGACTAAAACTCGCTGTATGCCCCAACGCGGGGTCGATACCTGCCAGATGGCATTGAAGCGCTTTTCAATAGATAACAGCATGAGCAGGGCAACCAATACGATCCCAACACCGCCGGCTGTGGTAAGCCCACGTGCTCGGCCAGCAAATTCGGTAAGTTTCTGCTGCACGAGTTCTGAGCTGGCCGGGACAAAGTTGCGGAATATAAAATTCTGCACCTCAATCCATAGATCACCATACTGGGGAACGAGCGACAACCCGATGTAGGTCACCGTCATCAGCGGCACAAGCGCAAGTAATGAGGTGAACGTCAGTGCCGCCGCTGCAGTTAAACAGTCGTGCTGCGCAAACTGTGCACGCAACAATGGCCAGTAGGCCGCGAGTATCCGCCACAAATACTGTGCGCTGCGGCGCCATCGATTGGGAACCGCATTTAGCGAATTGGTACTGGACTCACCCATCTTTATACTGTGCCCGATAACACTGGTAACGAGAAGCCCATGGCCGCTGTAACGCTGTATCACAATCCTAACTGTTCGAAGTCGCGCCAGACTCTGGCCCTGCTGCAAGACAGAGAGGTAACTATCAACTTGGTGGAATATCTAAAACAACCACCCACCGCGGCCGAACTTAGACAACTACTCAATGCGCTGGGCTTAAACGCGCGGCAATTGATACGCACCAAGGAAGCCGTTTACCTCGAACTCAACCTGGAAGATACTGCCTTAACCGAAGCAGCACTGATCGACGCAATGGTTGAAAACCCTATTCTCATTGAGCGCCCCATCGCGCTAACAACACAAGGTGCTGTCATTGGCCGGCCACCAGAAAACGTCCTGACTCTGCTATGAGCAAACCTTATGTGTTGATTCTGTACTACTCGCGCAGTGGCGGTACGCAAAATCTCGCTCTGCACATTGCACGCGGTGTAGATAAGGTTGAAGGTATCGAGGCGCGCATACGTACGGTACCGCCGGTAAGCACAGTGGTCGAACGCACAGCTTCTGCGGTCCCCGATAGCGGCGCCGTATTTTGCAGCAAAGACGACTTACGGAATTGTGCAGGGCTTGCGCTGGGCAGCGCTACGCGGTTTGGCAATATGGCTGCTGCCATGAAGTATTTTCTCGACACTACGGCAGACTTATGGGCAGACCACGTTCTGGTCGGCAAACCCGCTAGCGTATTTACTTCAAGCGCATCCATTCACGGCGGTCAGGAAAGTACGCTGCTCACCATGATGGTGCCTTTATTGCATCACGGCATGCTGATCCAAGGGCTTCCTTATAGTCTGCCGGCGTTAAATCAAACGCGCAGCGGTGGCACACCCTACGGCGTCACCCACCTCCAAGGCAGCGACGACCCAGCTAAATTGAGCGCGGACGAGGCCAGCCTAGCGGTAGCTGCTGGAACCCAACTAGCGCAGACAGCACTGCGCCTCAATTCAACCACATAGATCTATAAACGGAGAACGCAATTGCGCGGTTGGCTATTTCTGAGCTTAGTTTGTGCCGGATCACTACTTTCTGTGACCGGATTACGACAGTTTTTCATTGAGCCGTTGGCCACTACATCAAGCAACGGAATATGGTTTCTAATCCAAGTACTGCCGCTACTGTTGCCCATGCCCGGTGCCCTAAGGGGCGAACTGCGCAGTATGTTTATGCTGTGCCTGGTTAGCACTCTTTACTTTATTCACGCAGTATTGGTCATTAGTGACGAGCAACTGTTTTTGGTTGCCACCATTGAACTGTTCTTTGCCTTAGGCCTCGGTGTCAGTAGCGCAATCTTCGTGCGCAAACGGCGTGAGCTGGATGCATCCACTCCGGATCAAACCAACTAAAGCAAGCGCACTCCAGTACCCGTCAGTGAATGATCGGTTCGGGCGCCTCTACTGTCACAGCTTCTTCTTCCTCCACCGCCTGCACGGCATAACGGCGAGTAATGATCTCCCCGGATACTAAATCGGGTAACTGCTGGAGAAACACGTCCATGTGGTCGGTCTCAAAATGACCCATGAGCGCTTCCATACTCTCCCATTCTTGAAAGAGCATAAGAGTATCCGGATCCGCTAAACCAACATAAAACTCATAAGACATACAGCCTTTCTCATTGCGACTGGCGGCTGCCATTTGCTTAGCTAAAGCCAATGCTTGGTCCCGCCGTTCCGGGCGGATTGGGATACTGCCGTGGACGATAATCATCGTTTTGTACTTGGCTCCTGTTTAATCTAACGACGCTTGAGGGCTTTACGCATCAATAAATCCCTGCTCGCGCAGCGTCGCTTCCAGCTCGGGGATAATATTTGGATCGTCAATGGTTGATGGCACGGTGTACGCATCACCATCAATCATTTTGCGAATAACTTGACGCAATATCTTACCCGATCGAGTCTTCGGTAGGCGAGCAACTACCAAGGCACGCTTGAAATTAGCGATCGGTCCGACGTTATCACGCACACTTTGCACCAGTTCAGCGACTAACGACTCATCGTCAATGTTAATACCGTCCTTCAACAATAATAATCCGACGGGCACTTGTCCTTTTTCAGCATCATGAATGCCAACAACTGCACATTCTGCTACCGCACTGTGTTCGGCAACCACTTCCTCAATACGCCCTGTCGATAGCCTGTGCCCGGCAACATTAATCACATCGTCAGTTCTGCCCATGACGTAGACATAACCGTCTGCATCTTGATAACCACCGTCGCCGGTCAAATAAAACCCTGGGAACTGGCTCCAGTAGCTTTGTTGAAACCGCTCGTGATCACGCCAAACAGTTGCAAAAGCACTCGGGGGTAAGGGCGCTTTAACAACAATTGCGCCCTCTTCGCCTGCTGCAACTTCTTGGCCGGACTCATCTAATACTCGTAAGTCCCATCCAGGCGCTGGCACGCCACATGAACCGGCCCTGCTCGGCAACAGTTCGATTCCTGCCAAGTTCGCGCAAATCGACCAGCCGGTCTCGGTCTGCCACCAATGGTCAATAATTGGCACTTGCAGATGTTGCTCTAACCAATAATAAGTCGGTGGATCTAATCGCTCACCAGCAACGAATTGGTATTTCAGACTGGAGATGTCGTACTGGGCTAACAGTTTGCAATCTGGGTCTTCTTTTTTTATCGCTCGAAAGGCCGTTGGTGCAACGAAAAAACTATTCACTTTATGTTCAGCAACCACCCGCCAAAAAGCGCCGGCATCAGGGGTTTTGACCGGCTTACCCTCATAGACGATGGTGGTACAACCTGCCAACAAAGGTCCATAGACGATGTACGAGTGACCAACCACCCAGCCAACATCCGACGCCGCCCAATACACGTCACCTACGTCGACATCATAAACCGCTGACATGCTGTATTTCAGCGCTACTGCATGGCCACCATTGTCGCGGACAATACCTTTTGGTTTACCTGTAGTGCCAGAGGTATACAAGATATAGAGAGGATCCGTAGCAGCGACCGGCACACATTCGACTGGTTCAGCCGCGGCGGCCCAGCTCGCCCAGTCTATATCCCGCGGCGCGGTTAACTGAGCGGGGGCTTGCGGTCGCTCTAGCATCACCACATGAGCGGGCTTATGACGCGCGAGATCTAGAGCACCATTGAGTAAAGGTTGATAGGGAATAACCCGGTCGGTTTCGATACCGCATGTCGCCGCGAGCACGACCTTGGGCGTCGCATCATCGATGCGCATGGCTAGTTCATCCGCAGCAAAACCACCAAATACTACAGAGTGCACTGCGCCAATTCGCGCACATGCCAACATGGCCACAATTGTTTCAGGCACCATGGGCATGTAGATGATTACAACGTCTCCCTTGGTTACGCCCAGCTCTACCAATCCGCCGGCGACTCGCGCAGTCCAGTCCATAAGCTCTGCATAGCTATAGCGGGCTACGGTGTTTGTCACCGGGGAGTCATAGATTAGGGCTGTCTGATCGCCGCGGCCTTGCTGCACGTGGTAATCCACGGCACAAAAACAAGTATTTAGAGTGCCGTCGGCATACCAGCGCGCGACGCCATTCGCATCTTCACTAAGGATAGTCTGAGGGGCGGTGAACCAGGGAATGTCGCTGGCGCGTTCAGCCCAAAACACCTCGGGTTCACTAATCGATCGCTGATATGTTTCCGCGTACTGCATGCTTTGCCTCTGCTCTAGTGGTTACAGCAGGGGCTTATCAAAATGCGGGATATGCGGCGCACCTGCTGCGACAATTGCTGTCGCGGCAAGCTTACCGCATTTACTCGGTAGACGAGTCTATTGGGCTGTGAATTTCTTGATTTGAGCAGGTTTAGGGCAGCGCGAAATCAGGTCCTTATAGACATTTGAACGCTTACCAATTTTCTTGTGCTCACAATAAAAATCCACCGCGCGTGCCCACGCTTCTACACGCCCGTGCTTTGTGATGGACACCGTTGTGTTGACGATTTTACCGCGCACACGAGACATCACGCCGACCTGAAATACCGGTGTGAGTGTGCCACTCTTCTCGCGCTTCATACGGCACAATATTCCACGGATCTGGCCAGTAGGATCTAGGTCAATCTCTTTGTCTTTACGGTCACGATTTTTTTGTTGCAACTCTTTAAGCGTCGTATCACGCGCATCAGCCACTGCTTTCACCTCAGCACGAGCGGCTCCACGCATACGCTTGCCATTTGCTTTAAGGGAAAAATACTCTTGATAGGTTTTGCCATCGATTTGCCGGCGAACCCGAAAACCAAAAAACCTGGGGTTGTCTAACAACTCTACGCTCATCGGAACTCCTCATTCAGTGGACTGTCAACATTGTATACGCAAATACACGACCCTGACTTATTTGGTTAGCACCAAACAGCAGTACTAAAAGGCCAGAGACCTGCAAATTAATTAGCCCTAACTCGTTCGATCATCTGCATTACGCTAAACCTAGATGTTAATCTTTGGTTGACGATTTGAACGCAGGCCGCGCAATATTAAACCAATAATCGAAGCGCTGTCCCCTGTTAAATATAGTTTGTTGAAAAAATTTGTTGCGAATATGATCGCGAAAACAGCAAATCTGCACCTTTTTGGATCATCTGATTTCCATGCGTAAAATCATCCACTGCGATTGCGACAGTTTTTACGCATCCATTGAGATGCGCGACAACCCAGATTTGCGCGACAAACCTATCGCCGTGGGCGGTAGACCCGACCAACGCGGCGTGGTCGCTACTTGCAATTACGCTGCTCGCGCCTACGGAGTGCGCTCGGCGATGCCGATGTCCACAGCGTTGCGCAACTGCGCAGACTTAGTCGTGGTCAGCACTAATATGAGCAAATACAAAGAGGAATCTGCGCGGGTACAGGCAATTTTTCGGCAATATACCGACTTGGTAGAACCGTTGTCGTTAGACGAAGCGTTTTTAGACGTCAGCGACAGTTCAATCGCCAATGGCAGTGCTACGCTCATTGCCAAAGAAATTCGCGATCGGGTGCGCGCTGAAATAGGCATTACGATCTCCGCGGGCATCGCAAACAACAAATTCCTCGCCAAAATTGCCTCCGACTGGAACAAACCCGATGGCCAAATGACCGTGGAGCCGGCCGAAGTAGCAGCATTTATCAGCGTTCTGCCGGTGGAGAAGATTTTCGGTGTTGGCTCAGTAACCGCAAAAAAGATGCACAACATGGGTCTATCTACGTGCGCGGATCTACAAGGGCTGTCGATCCTTGAACTAACCCAGCACTTCGGCAAATTTGGCGCCCGATTGTTTGATCTGTGCCGGGGCCAAGATGACCGGCCCGTGAGTCCCTACCGACAACGAAAGTCAGTAAGTACCGAGCGCACCTATGCGGTAGATCTGGCCAACCCAACAGCTTGCAGCGATGAAATCGAATACCTCTTTGCCGACTTGCAAAAACGCGTGACCCGGGCAAATTGCCAAAACCTCATCAAGTCTCGGACGCTTAAATTGCGCTTTGATGACTTTTCAGTCACGACCGTAAGCAGAGCCGGTATTGAATTGGACATGGGCTGCTATCGGCAACTTTTAGACGAAGCCTGGCAGCGCAAGGGCCTACCCATTCGGTTATTGGGTCTCGGTGTACAGTTAAAAACCGAACCCCGGAGCGACAAGGGCGGCTTGCAATTTGGCCTTTTTAGCGAGACTTAGGCGGCAAATTGAATATGCGCGAATTCCTTGTACAACGCATTTTCCGCCAGCAAGCGCTCGTGACTGCCCTGGGCAAGCAGCACCCCGTGATCTAGTACACAAATGCGATCAGCGGTGCGGACCGTGGACAGTCGATGAGCGATAACGACTATCGTCATCTTACCCTTGAGGCTATGTAAGGACTTACCAACATAGTCTTCGCTTTGCGCATCCAAGGCGCTGGTCGCTTCGTCAAGTAATAAACATCGCGGCTGCGCAAGCAGCGCTCGCGCAATCGCCAGACGCTGACGTTGACCTCCAGATAGACCAACGCCGTTCTCACCTACCCGGGTGTCTAGACCCTCCGGCAAGCCTTGGACAAATTCACTGGCATAAGCTAGCTCCAGCGCCTGATTTACTTCGTCTGCAGTAGCATTAGCGCGCCCATACATTAGGTTCTCGCGCAAAGTACCCGAGAACAAAACGGGATCTTGGGGAACAAAGCCAAATCCGGCCCGCACCGCTGCAAGTGAGCGCGCGCGCAAATCAACACCGTCGAGCAATATCGTTCCACTATTCGGATCATAAAATCGCTGCAGCAGATCAAAGAGGGTGCTCTTGCCCGCCCCCGATGGACCGACAACGGCGACCATTTCTCCGGCTTTCACATCCAAGCTGATGTCGTTTAACGCCATATATTGGGGCCGCGAGGGATAGCTGAACGACAAATTTCGTAGCGATAACGTCGCAGATGGCTGCCCAAGCGAACTGTCTTTCGCGACTGTATCATCGCCATCAACGAGATCATTAGTCGCATGCAGCAATTCCATCAGGCGCTCGGTAGCCCCTGCAGCGCGCTGCAAATCGCTCCAAACCTCAGAGATCGCACCGACAGAACCGGCAACAACAAAGGCGTAAAAAATAAACGCTGCCAAGTCCCCAGGAGATGTACGCCCAGCAAGTACATCTTGACCACCAACCCACAATAGCGTCGCTACGGCCCCAAAAACCACCAGCATAACCACCGCTACCAGCACCGCGCGATGCCAAACTCTCTGCAAAGCCACCCTTAAAGATCGGTCTAGCCGCTCGCCAAATTGCGTGACATCGGCACCCTGATGATTGAACGACTGCACAATTTTTATATTGCGGAAGCTTTCACTAACCTGGCTGCCAACATCCGCGAGCCGGTCTTGACTGGATCGTGACAACGAGCGCACTCGGCGACCAAATAGCACCACCGGTAGTACAACAAAAGGCACACTGCCAAGCACGAGCAATGACAATTTTGCATTGGTAATTACCAGCAATACCAAGCCACCAACTAACATCAGCGCATTGCGCAGAGCGATAGACACGGATGAGCCAATGACTGTTTGCAGTAGCGTGGTATCGGTTGTGACGCGCGACTGTATTTCACTCGGCGTATTCGTTTCGAAAAACCCCGGATGCATATGAATCAGGTGGTTGAATACGGCTTGACGAATATCATTGCTGACTTTCTCGCCAACCCAAGACACAAAGTAGAACCGCACGAAGGTGCCAACGGTTAGCACCGTTACGAACGCCACAAATAGCATCAGTGACTCGGTCAGCAGAGCGGTTTCACCGCTGGCAAAGCCGTTATCAATAACTATGCGTATGCCCTGCCCCAACAACAGCATAGCGGTGGCGGTAACGCACAACGCAATGCTGGCCAGAACCACTTGCAGCCGGTAGGGCTTGAGAAATTTTAAGGCCGGTGTCAAACGCTGCATATTGCGCGACGTTTCGCGATCTTCTAGGTATTCGGTCATGTTGCTTGTGTCACCACGGTTTTTCACTCGGCGGCCTGACACGGCGCCTAGCATGTGCGCTCGACGAGCGCGATTGCGCAAGGTACTTGGCCTTGGGCGGTAAGGTCAATATGCTGGCAAAACGCCGTAATGCAATGGCGTTGAAATGTCCGGTTGAATAGAGCTAAGGTGCCGGCGTCAAAACAAGGACACACCTGATGGCAGATACTCTGAATTCGACGACGTTAGAATGCTTGCGGCGTGAAACAGCAGATAACCCAACAGCCAGCGTTATTTGGTTGCATGGGCTTGGTGCTGACGCCACCGACTTCGAGCCAATGGTACCGATGCTCGATATTCAAGCTAGCGTGCGTTTTATCTTTCCTAATGCGCCTATCCGACCAGTTACCATAAACGGCGGCATGGAAATGCGTGCTTGGTATGACATCGATCCGGGCGCGCCACTTGCTGGCGGCGAGGACATCAAAAATTCCGTTGCCGCAATTCGCTCAATCGTTGCTGAGGAAATCGCGGCTGGCATTCCCAGCGAACGCATTGCCCTAGCCGGTTTCTCTCAGGGTGGCGTCATCGCCTTGGAACTGGGCTTAAGCCATAACCAACCCTTGGCAGGCATTATGGCGCTCTCAACTTATCTTCATGATCATGAACAGATCACTGAGCGTATCGGCCTGGCAAATGTCGAAACGCCCATTTTCATGGCGCACGGCCTGTCGGACCCAGTAATCCCTATCACCCGCGCGATCACCTCACGGGAGGCCTTAATCGGACTTAACTATCGCGTTGAATGGCACGAATACGCCATGGGCCACCAGGTATGCCCCCAGGAAATAACCCATATCAGTCAATGGCTCGCATCGATTTATCCCAACTAAGTCCACTGGCGGCGACACCCAGGGGCTGGCTCGAGACCGTGCTGGCTGATTTTGATGGTTTTCTCATGGATCATGCATCAGCAGAGAAAAAGGCCTCTGGCATGGCGATGAGCATGGTCTCGCACTACCCCGACCAACCTTCAATCGTGCGCGCGATGGTCGAACTGGCGGTGGAGGAATTGAACCATTATCGCGAGGTAATGCGGCTGATTTTAGCGCGCCAACTCACCCCTGCTGCTGACCTTAAAGATCCGTACATTCATGCTCTGAATGGCCAAGTGCGCAAAGCCAACGAACACTTTTTGCTAGACCGATTGACCGTGGCTGCGGTGGTCGAAAGACGCGGTGCAGAACGTTTTGCATTGCTTGCAGACAACTTATACGACGACCCTGCGCTACAGCGCTTCTATCAAGCCATCGCAGCCAGCGAGCAACGCCACTGGGAGCTGTTCCTAGATTTGGCGGTAGAGCACTTTGACGTGGCGACGGTGATTGAACGCTTTAACGAGTTATCTCAACGCGAGGCAAAGATTATTCAAACGCTACCGCTGCGCGCTGCGCTACACTGATTCAAATTTCGCCATGGATCGTGCCATCGATCAGTATCTGCAACGCTATGCGGAGCCGGAGGCGCAGCAATTCTGTGCAGCCGACCACCCTGCGCTAAAAAACAAACAGCGCTATCAGCATGTATTGATAATTCCTGCATTCGCTGAATCGGCGTGTTTCTTATCCAGTGTGCTCCGCCGCTGTGGCAACTCAGACCTGTTAAGCATCGTCGTGGTCAATGCGCCTGACGACCAAACCATCGAAACCGCGAAAATTCGGTCAACGAGCAAATTACTCACGAGCCTAGAGCATAGCGAGCAAACTCCGTTAGTGGTGGTTGATCGAGCCAGTCCGGGCAAACGGCTGCCACCGAAGCAGGGCGTGGGGCTGGCACGAAAAATAGGCTCAGATATCGCTTTGCGCTTGTATCATGACGGCCACATTACATCGCCCTGGCTCTGTCAAACCGATGCCGATGCTTGTCTGCCAAAGGACTATTTCTCAGCAATCTCATCCCATCAGGGTACTGTGGTCTTTAGCCATCAGCACGTTAGCGACGATGCCATGCTGCAATTTGCCGCGAACCTGTATGACGCACATATGCGGTACTACGTTCAGGCGCTGGCTCGTCAGGGCAGCCCTTATGCGTATCCAACCCTCGGCAGCACTATTGCAGTGCAAGCAAATAGTTATGCCAGAGCACGTGGTTTTCCAAAACGTAACGCTGGCGAAGATTTCCACTTTCTCAATAAACTGAACAAACTCGCGCCAGTAACATGGCTGCACCAGCCGGTTATCGAAGTCCAAGCGAGACGATCGACACGGGTGGTCTTTGGTACAGGTCCAGCACTGGAAAAAATCGTCACCCTACTGCGCGACGACCCTAGTGGTAATAGCTATCTGAGCTACGACCATCGGTGCTTTGAACTGCTCGGCAAAGCCTTGATCTACCTGCAACAGTGCAGTCAGAGCGCTGGGTTTGCCGCCATAGCTGGGCCCAATGACAGCGACCACGCACGCATCGTACAGATTCTCCAGCACCTGGGCTTGCCTAAAGTCTTGAACGATAAATTTGACCAACAACCAAACCCCGAACAGCGCCGGCGTTTGCTCACCAATTGGTTCGATGCATTAAAAACACTGCGATTCATTCATCGGGCACGCGAGTTTTACCCTGACATAAGCTTGCGCCATACCTTAGCCGAGCTGCCTATTTCAATGCGCAACCAAATTACGTTCTAGGCCAGAATAGTTTAGACTCTGCGCGGCTTTTTGACGGCAAACCTCTGAACACGAGCGTGATTCAGGCTCAGGCCGCAAATCCAATGCTCTTTCTTACGCGAACACAGCGCATCGGCATTTTTACCATGGCAACAATTTTTATCGACGGACAGGCCGGCACCACGGGTATTGAGATTACCACCCGACTGCGTGGGCGCAGCGATCTTGAGCTTTTGACTATTGCGGACGAACACCGCAAGGATCCGGCAATCCGTGAACGGATGTTTAAACAGGCCGATATCGCAATTCTATGCCTACCAGACGCGGCTGCCCTGGAGGCCTGCACGCTGGCCGACCACAACTGCCGGATACTCGACGCCAGCAGCGCTCATCGCGTTCACCCCGAATGGGCCTATGGGCTACCCGAGCTAAACGCGCAAAATCGCAATGCCATTGCCGAGGCCGATAAAGTCAGCAATCCAGGTTGTTATCCTCAAGGTTTTATTCTCTGCGTTCTACCGTTAATTGAGGCCGGCCTGTTAAATCCCAGCACCCCCCTTCGATGTAACGCTGTTTCAGGTTATTCGGGCGGCGGGCGCCAGATGATTGAATCTTTCAGTGACTTTACGCCCGAACAAGCGGATACCTACAACACTCAGGCTTATGGACTCACCCAAAGCCATAAGCATCTACCGGAAATGCAGCACTATAGTGGCACCACCGTAGCACCGATTTTTTTGCCGACTGTAGCCAATTATTACAAGGGCATGGTCACCAGTGTCGCGTTATTCGCGAGCGAACTGAACGGTGCGACGCCGGCCGAGGTTCAGGCCATTTTAGCGCAGCGCTATGCCGATGAACGATTCATTCGAGTAGCGCCGGTTAACGCCGAGCAGCAACTGGTGAACGGATACTTGAATCCCACCGCATGCAACGGCACAAACAATCTAGAATTAATGGTATTCGGTGATGCGCAACGCGTAATTATCAACGCGCGTTATGACAATTTAGGCAAGGGCGCTGCTGGCGCCGCCATACAAAACCTTAACATTATGCTTGGCATGCAAGAGGAACTTGGACTATGACCGCTGGTGAATCAGGGCAGCCCCTGGCGGAGCTATCGAAGACAGACTTACAGGCGCTAGAGCAGGCTTGGGCAGCGGAGCTGACACAGGTTAGTGGCGCCAATCAAAAATTAGACTTAAGCCGCGGCAAGCCCGGCGCTGAGCAACTCAGTCTCAGCGACGCCTTGGAGACCATGATCGCTGGCGATTACATCAGCGCTGATGGCACCGACACCCGTAACTATGGCGGCTTAATGGGCATTGCCGAAGCTCGCGAACTTGGCTCCGAAATCATGGAGGTACCTGCAACAGAGATCATGGCTGCAGGCAATTCAAGCCTGAATCTTATGCATTTGGTATTAAGTACCGCCCTGCAGCTTGGCTTGTGGGGGGATGAGCGAAAGTGGTGTGATAGCAAGGCTATCAAGGTGCTAACGCCGGTACCCGGCTACGATCGACACTTTGTCCTGTGCCAACATTTCGGCATGGAAATGGTCAATATCCCCATGCTTGAAGACGGCCCTGATATGCAACGGGCCGCCGAACTGGCCGCAGCAGACTCGTGCATTAAAGCCATCTGGTGCGTACCTAAGTACGCGAACCCTACTGGCAACACCTATACCGACAGCACTGTGCGTGCACTAGCCGATCTACCCAATCAGGCTGCCGCGAAGGACTTCGTTGTTCTCTGGGACAACGCTTATGCGGTGCATCATTTGCAGCAACCTGGAGATGCCTTGGCCAGTATTCGCGATGCTGCAATCGCTGCCGGGACCCAAGAACATATAGTGCAGTTCGCTTCTACCTCAAAAATCACCTTCGCTGGCGCCGGCGTCGGTTTTGTCACCTCCGGCGCTACCGTACTCAAGAGTCTTACTGCGCACTTAAGCGTCCAGACTGTTGGACCCGACAAAGTAAACCAGTTACGACATGCACGCTTCTTAAATGGGCGCATTACCGAGCACATGGCAGCCCATGCAGAAATTCTGCGACCAAAATTTGCATTGGTCGAACGCGTATTAACTGAACAGCTGGGAGCTCTGGGCATCGCCCACTGGACCCAGCCTAATGGCGGCTATTTCGTTTCCCTTGACCTACTGCCAGGTCTTGCGAAACAAGTTGTTGCGATGGCAAAAGAGGCGGGCTTAGTTCTCACTCCAGCGGGTGCAACCTTCCCATACGGTATCGATCCAAACGATCGCAACGTACGCATCGCTCCCACTTTCGGCAGCTTAGAAGAATTGGCCGGCGCCATGCAGATACTTACGCTATGCGTAAAACTCGCCAGTGCACGCCTTTTGCTCGCACAATCCTAGGAAAACTATGACCGATCTTTTACCGGCTACTGACCTAAATAATTCCGCAACTACATCGACCGCAGAGCTAGATCGGTTCCAAGACTATGCCCTGCCCGATCCATTGATGCGGGCTATCGATGATCTGGGGTTTGAATTTTGCACGCCAATCCAGGGCCGAGCGTTACCGTTCAGTCTCGCAGACTACGACGTCACCGGGCAGGCACAGACGGGCACCGGCAAAACTGCAGCCTTCCTCATTACTCTATTGACCCGATTCTGGGAAAATCCACTGCAACAACCACTGCCGATGGGCACACCGCGCGCCTTGGTACTCGCACCAACACGAGAGTTAGCCCTGCAAATCGAAGGCGACGCAGAGGGACTCGCCAAATATATGGGCGCCCACACAGTGAGCGTTGTAGGTGGTATGGATTTTACCAAGCAGCAGGAACGCTTAGCTGCAAAGCCGGTAGACATATTGGTGGCTACCCCGGGCCGACTTATCGACTTTCTTGAGCGACGCCACGTGAATTTAAGCAAAGTCGAGACCTTGGTGATTGATGAAGCAGACCGCATGCTCGACATGGGTTTCATTCCCGACGTCCGCCGCATCGTCTTTCAGACTCCGCATAAACGGCAACGTCAGACCTTATTTTTCTCCGCGACTTTTAATGAAACTGTTATGCGCCTTGCGCAATCTTGGACCATTGACCCAGAGCATATCGTGGTAGAACCAGATAGCGTTGCCACCGATACCGTCGACCAGAAGTTTTGGCTGGTCAGCGGCAGCGGGCGGCAGAAACTACTGCGCGATTTTTTGTTAGTGCAGCGCCCCGCACGGGCCATTATCTTCGCTAATCGCCGCGACCAGACCCATCGCCTGGTCAGTTATTTAAGCCAGCACGGTATCCAGTGCGAGGGTTTAGCCGGCGATATTCCACAAAAGAAACGTCTGTCAACTCTGAACCGGTTTAAGGAAGGCAAACTACAGTACCTAATCGCTACTGACGTTGCTGGCCGTGGGATCCACGTTGACGGTGTTACCCATGTGATTAATTTTGAGCTTCCAGAAGACCCGGAGGATTACGTGCATCGCATTGGCCGCACCGGTCGGGCCGGCGCGGAGGGGGTAGCTATCAGCTTTGTCTCTGAGGACGATGCATTTAACCTGCCCGCTTTGGAAGAATACTTGGGCGATCAAATCAAATGTGTGCAACCAGACGACCTGAGCGATGCAGCCGAATAATAATCGCGCTATGGCAACACACGCCGTGAGGAATTATGTCTAACACCGCTTCGACCAAGGTCGCTGTTGTTCAACACAATGCCGGTACAGATGTCGAAGCTAACCTCAGCACCCTAACCACATTGAGTCGCCAGGCAGCTGCAGACGGCGCACAACTGATCGCCTGGGCAGAGGCATTCGCTTACCTTGGTCGGCATGAGGGTAAACAAGAAATCCTCGAACCTTTGCCCGCAGGCGGCCCTATTTTGCGCCGCTGCCAAGAATTAGCCCGAGAACTCGACTGCGCTTTGTTGCTCGGCGGATTCCATGAAGCCATCCCCGACGACCCGCAACGCTGCTTTAACACCAGTGTTTATTTAGACGAAACAGGTTCGATAAAGGCGCTGTATCGAAAAATTCACTTGTTTGACGTCAATATCGTGGACGGGCCGCAACTGCAGGAGTCTCGTCAAACTGCCGCCGGGCACCAGACAGCGATCGCGGCAACTGCCTTCGGCACTCTCGGACTTACTATTTGCTATGACCTACGCTTCCCGGCTTTATACCAAAGTCTTACAGATCAGGGTGCAATCGCGCACAGCGTGCCCTCAGCATTCACAGCAACTACCGGCGATGCCCATTGGCACGCATTGCTGCGCGCTCGGGCGATCGAAAACCAAAGCTACATTATTGCCCCGGCACAACATGGTCAGCACAGCGCTAATCGCGCATCCTATGGCCATTCAGTGATCATCGATCCGTGGGGGCGAGTGCTCGCAGAAATCGATGACGGCGACGGATATGCCATCGCTAGCGTAGACCCAGCCGAGGTTAAGCGCGTGCGCGAACAGCTTCCTAGCCTGAAAAACCGCCAACCTTTTGCGTAGCAGTAGAACAACACCATGGCAGATGATAAAAAAACCAGCACGGCTAATAGTCTCTTAATAGTCGCAGCTCTTATCGTTATCGCAGCGGGTCTGAAATCCGCCCAAGCGCTTATCGTGCCCTTCCTGCTGTCGGTATTTATCGCAACTATCGCGGCCACACCTCTGTTTTGGCTGCGCGCGCGAGGCTTAAACAATAATGTTGCGTTGCCCACAGTAATTGTTGGCATAATGACCGTACTTGCTGTGCTGGCTGCTCTACTGGCCTCATCGACCTCTGCGTTTGCAGCTAAGCTGCCCTTTTATCAGGAACGCCTCGCACTGCTGCAGGCCCAGCTGGTCGCCTTTCTCCAGCAATTTGATATCCCACTAGACCTGACCAGTGTGGTCACCAACTTATCACCCGGGTCAGCTTTAACCTTCGCAAGTTCCACCTTGGCCGGCATTGGTGCGGTACTCAGCGATAGTCTGCTGATTACCCTAACAGTGGTCTTCATTCTCGCCGAAGCTACAAGCTTTCCCAGCAAACTGCGCCAAATTCTCTCCGATCCACAGCGCGACTTACCGCTGTTTGCGCAATTTACTACGAATATGAACCGTTATATTGCCATCAAGACCAGTGTCAGTATCGGCACCGGGATTGTCGTTACCATAGTGCTTTGGGCACTCCAGGTAGACTTTCCATTGCTGTGGGGTTTGCTGGCAATGCTGCTGAACTTCATCCCAACTATCGGCTCCATTATCGCGGCAGTACCGCCGGTTTTATTGGCAATTGTGCAAATCGGCCCTGCAGTTGCTGGCGCTGTCGCAGCGAGCTTTTTCCTGATTAATATGGTGATGGGCAACATCGTCGAACCGCGCTTTTTGGGACGAAGCCTGGGGCTTTCAACCTTAGTGGTATTTCTATCGCTAGTGCTGTGGGGCTGGCTGCTCGGCCCCGTTGGTATGCTGCTGTCTGTGCCATTAACTATGACCGCCAAAATAGCTATGGAAGCGAATCCAGACACGGCCTGGATCGCTTATCTTTTGGGACCTGCCGATCCAGAGCCGGCTGCTGCGTCGGACTTAGCGCCCGTAAATGACGAGCAGCCACCAGAAGCATCCTCATGAGTACATACCAACGTCCTAACATTCAACGCATGCAGGGGTATAGCTGGGGGGAACAACCTAAGGATGGTCAGGCGATTAAGCTCAATACCAACGAAAACCCCTATCCACCCAGTCCTACCGTCGCAGCGGCACTGAGCAATTTCGCAATCACCGACCTTCGCACCTACCCACAGCCTACTGCCGATGCTCTGCGCCAGCGAATCGCCCAACTGCATGGTCTCAGCAAGAATCAGGTCGTCGTTACCCACGCCGGCGACGAAGCGCTACGTCTGGCGGTGACCACCTACGTTAGCCCAGGTGGCACATTCGCCAGCACTAACCCAAGTTATTCCCTTTACCCGGTACTCGCACAGATTCAGGACGCGCAAACTTTTAACATCGACTTGGAAACCGACTGGTCTATCCCTGCCGACTTTGCAGCAAAGGCCTGCGCTGCAGATGCTCAACTCACTTGCATAGTAAATCCCCATGCCCCAAGCGGCCACCTTACCCGAGCTGAGCAGTTGCACCGGATCGCCGAGGGTATCAGCGGTGTATTACTGATCGACGAAGCCTATGCAGATTTCATTGATCCAGAGATTGGCTATACAAGTCGCGAGTTGGTTGAGCAACATGACAATGTTCTAGTTCTGCGCACTTTTAGTAAGGGCTACAGCCTTGCCGGGTTGAGGCTGGGTTATTTGCTTGGCAACGAAAGCCTGATCACACCCATTATCGAAAAAACTCGTGACAGCTATAACGTCGATGCGATCAGTCAGCGACTCGGCATCGTTGCTCTAGAAGACCAAGCCTATGCGCGCAGCACATGGGCCAGAGTACGCGAGCAACGCCAACTCTTGGCGCAACAGCTCAGCGAACTGGGCTGGGCATGTGTCGCCAGTGAAACCAATTTTTTGCTGTCGACGCCACCGCACGACGGCATCGGCGCAGAGGCAATCTACAAGCAACTGAAAGCTGAGAATATCTTGGTGCGTTACTTCAACCACCCACGCCTCGATGACAAATTACGCATCAGCATAGGCACCGAGGAGCAAAACCAAGTGCTGCTAAAGCGCCTGCGACGCCTTAGTCGCTGATCGGGAGGCCACTGAGCTATGCACAAACATCTGTTACGCGCGACCGACATTGCTGCAATGCCCATCGAGAAAGTCCAACATCAATTTAATACCAACGCAGTGCGACTGACTCGATCGCTCAGCGCAGCGGCGGGGATGCAACGTTTGGGGCTGCATATGGTGACTCTGAAACCGGGCTGTGACTCGACCACTCATCATTACCACGATGCGGATGAGGAATTTATCTATATCATTGCTGGCACGGGGACCGCCAGAATCGGCGATGAAAGCTTTAGCGTCGGTGCTGGCGACTTTATGGGCTTCACTGCTCCGTCAGAGCCCCATAGTCTGCACAACAGTTCCGCAGAGGATTTGGTTTATCTTATGGGTGGCGAATCTGCCCCGGTAGACGTTGTTCACTATCCGGACATTAAGCGGAGTATGACCAAATCCCATGGCCGTCGCAGTTATAGCGACTGGGACGATATCCATGAGGTGACTACTAGAGACCGTTAAGTGTTGGTCTTGGGTATTAACTCGAGTAACCTGTTTTTTTATGCATTGTGGAGGGAAACATGACACAACTACCCGCTGTGAGTTTGGCAGCTGTTCCGGGTCGCAGACTCAAGACCATCGAGATCGCTCAAGAAATCGAACGACGAGGCTTTCCCGGCATATTTGGCCCAAGCCTTGGGGACAGTTTGTCACTCTGCAATGCCATCGCGCTGAGCACCAGTGACGTCATGATCGGCACCAGCATTACTCCAATCTATACCCGCAATGTCACAGACTTTGCGCAAACGGCAGCGTTTCTGCACGAAGTATCCAACGGCAGATTCCGTTTCGGTGTAGGCGTCAGCCACGCGCCAGCGCTCAACCGTATGGGTATCACCGCGGGCAAGCCGTTGGGCGATATGCGCCAGTTTGTTGAAGATATGCATGCAGTACCACGTGTCGGCGACCTGCCGCCCATCGTACTGGCCACCCTGCGCGACAAAATGATTCAACTGGCTGAAGAGATCGGGGGCGGCATGGTATTTGCCAACGGTGCGCGCTCCTATATGGAACACTCATTGGGAAATCTAAGTGCTGAAACCAGAGCCAATAATGACTTCTTTATTGGCAACATGGTGCCGACCTGCATCAGCGATGACAAAGCTGCGGCCGCTGCAGTAAATCGCAAAACTCTAACCAGCTACGCGTTCTTGCCTAACTATCGTAATTATTGGAAACAAGCCGGTTACGAGGAAGAAATGAATGGTGTAGAAGCGGCGATCGCCGAGAAAGATTTCGACCGCGTACCAGAGTGCTTGTCAGATCGCTGGCTCGCAGACACCACGCTATTCGGTAGCGCTAGCGAAGTCCGCGAAGGCATCGAAGCATGGTTCGATGCGGGCATAAAGTCGCCTATCGTTGTACCCTCGTCAGCATCGGGCGGCCAAATCCAAGCACTTGAGGAATTCTTCGCGCTCTGGGATTAGTGGCCACACGGGCGCTCACCCTTCTGCGCCACGGCGACGCCCTAGCTGCGGCGTCGGGCGCAGGGGATTACGGTCGGGTGTTAAGCGCTCGCGGCGCTGATGATATCCAGCGCTTATTGGCGCAAAGTTTACATTTGAATCTCTGCGCGGATTGGATCTACGCTAGCCCTGCCGCACGTACTCAATCGAGCGCAGAGCCGTTCAAGGCCGTATGGCATTGCCCATGTGTAGATATTCCAGAGCTGTACCTTGCGCCTGAACATCAGCTCTTAGACATCTTGAGGCAAACGCCCCCAGACATTGCTCACATCTTGATGGTGGGTCATAACCCAGGCATCAGCTATCTGGCTAGCCTATTGAACCACCAACAATCGTCCATTGAACTGCCCACAGCAGGCTTAGTCAGCTTCACCACCACAGCCGAATGGGTCGATCTCAGGCCACAGTGCGCAAACTTAACCCTGCAGTTGCAACCGGGCCATTACTGAGGCTTGGCTATATGAGCCAAGTAAAATCCGTCCCAAGGCCCCTTTGGCGTAATACGCAGACTGCGACTTAGTTGGGAATCCAGATCTTTAGTCATCCATTGGGTCAAACCAGACAATGAATTTTCTGGTGCGTTTGCGATCGGCAGCAACATTGCGTCGCTTTTCTTAAGCAAAGCATTCACCACCAACTCATTCTCCTCAGGCGCAAAACTGCAGGTGCAATACACCATTACCCCACCAGGCTTCAGCGCAGCGTAGGCAGAACGCAACAAGCTTTTTTGCTTGCGCTGGGTCTCCCTGACCTTACGCAAACTCCAGTGTTCAAAGCTTTGGTGATCTTGCCAACGCATCCGCGATTCTGATGAACAGGGCGCATCGAGCAGTACGCGGTCAAAACGCTCCGGCACTACTCGACCCACGGTACGCCCGTCGCGCTGATAATATTGCACGTTATTCACCCCGCAGCGCTGTAAATTCGCCTGCATACGATGAAAGCGGCCGCGAATAGGCTCCACAGCAGCGATACGCCCGGTATTCTGCATCCGCACGGCCATGGCCAGGGTCTTACCTCCCGGTGCTGCCGCCAAATCCAATACTTCCTCATCAGGCATCGGCGCGAGGGTCGCCACCGCAAAATAACTGGACGGATTCTGTATGTAGATCCTACCGTCCGAGGCCGCAGGGTGTTGAGTAATGGGAGCGTCCACAGGAACCTGAAAGACCTCTGCAAGATTCACTACTGGCTCGCCACCCAGATCCTCGCCCTGCAGTGGCGAAGATTGCAGGGGATTCAGCCAGTAACAGCGATATTGGTTCGTACCCATAGCATCTAGTATTTCGCTGGCTATTGCGGGGCCATAGATTTCTTGCAGGCGCAAACAGAATACCTCACGGTCGGCTAGGCCGGCCGGTACGCTGTTATGCATGACTTGCGCAACCGATGTGTGCAGCGCCGGTTGCACTTTATGGGTTAGCGCCATGCTAGGCTCTGCTGGGATTGCGGGAGAATAAGATGCAACTTGTAAAACCTGCCCTGGACGTCGGCCTTTATACCAATGATCTGGATCCTATGTTGACCTTCTGGCAACAACAAGCAGGTCTTAGTTTTTCTGAGTTGTTGCCGGTTGGTGGCGGCATACACCAGCATCGTCACGCCATTGGCGACAGCGTGCTCAAGATCAATCACAGTCGCACCCCCCTGCCCACCGGCCCATCAGGGTTAGCGCAACTGGCGTTATTTAATAATCTGGTCGCTCGGCCACAACTGCTCCTCGACCCGGATGGCAACAAGCTTGAGTTGCATCCGCAAGATGAACTAGCACCGAATCTTCGACTCACTTTGCAGGTAAACGATTACGCAGTCAGCGAACGATTCTACGCAACCACCCTCGGTCTCGAGCGCAATGACCAAGGCGCTTTCTTGGTAGGCGCCTCTGAGATCGTTTTGCAAACAGGCATAGTTGGCAACATTCCGCAAAAAGCGACCGGCTTTCGGTACATGACCTTTCAAGTCGCCGATGTAGTCGGTGAGCATCATGCGATCGTTGCTAATGGCGGTGCTGAAGGAATGGCACCGGTGCGCTTGGGCGACGTAGCCTATATCTCTTTTGTGTGCGATCCCGACGGTAACTGGATTGAGATCAGCCAGCGCAAATCCATTACAGGTTCACTAGCTTGATTCATTGTCCTTGTAACATCGCCAAAACTGGACGCCACTAGGCAGCGGGTATACTTTAGCCATTCCCAAACTGGAGCAACTTAATGGGCTTTCTATCCTTTGTTATTTTGGTTGTCATCGCGTATCTGCTGTGGCGCATTAGTGATCAACTACCAGATGTATTGTTTCGCCTAAGCGAAATACAACGGGACGTTGCAGACATCCGTAAGAGTCAGAGCCCTGCGGTGGTCGCTGACGAATCTGGGACAGATTGAGCGATGACTTTTAGCGAGAGGCAAAACTGCACTCGTGTATATCGCTGGACAGCACAAATCTGTAGCGATAGGTATGCTGATTTAAGCGCATGGTAACCTCGCCGATTGAACAATTTCAGGCTGATCGAGCTCGCGCTCGAGAGGCTGGCGATCCGATGGCCGCCGTTTGTGTGCTAGCGACTGCAGATGAGCAAGGCCATCCTGAGGCCCGAACCTTGGTATTGCGACAAGTCGAAGAGGATCTTGCGCTATTCATGCATGCCAGCAGTCCTAAGTGGCAACAGCTCCACCAGGGTGGATCGATCAACACCTATTGGCCCAGTATAGAAATTCAATACCGCATGCGCTTCACCACCCAACCCATCGACCCAGCGGTAGTCGCGGCAAGTTGGCAATATCGCCCAGACACGCCGAAGCGTATGGATTGGTTTTACGACTTACAGCAACCTCAGAGCACAACGATCGGTAGCCGCGCAGAACTTGAGCAAAGCCTGAACAATTTATCTTTGCCCGACCCTATTACTGCGCCCACCAGCGCACGCGGCTTGCTGATTAAACCCACAATGCTGGAACGACTTGATCTAAATGAATTGAGCGGCTTGCATGACCGGCGGCGCTATACCCTGACAGGCGCTGAGTGGCTAGAAGAAGTATTAGTGCCTTAAACCAACAAACCCAGAGCCTCAACGAAACTTCAGTGGCTCTAATTCAGCCGTAACAATGCCTTTCAGATGCTTGAAGCATACGTCTTTCGCAACATCAACAAACCCCAACATGAACGGCGCATCCGCCTGATCTGCCCGCACCGCGCCATAAAGTGTCGGCCACACGCCCTCCTCACCAAGCGAGCGCACCGACAAATAATCATTTTGCAGATATTCGTGTAGCGCCCAGTTCGGCAGACAGGCAACGCCGCGGCCACTGGCAACCAACTGCACGATCATCGTTGTGAGTTCGGCATGCCGAATCTGTGAGGGCTCGACGCCCGCCGGCTCGAGAAAACTTGTGAACAAATCTAGACGATCCCGGTCAACGGGATAACTAATGATCGTTTCTTCCACTAAGTCCGGAGGCTCGACCCATTCCTTAGCCACCAATTCGTGGTCTTTGGCCACAGCGAGCTTGGCCTCGTAACTGAACAAAGGAAAATAATGGATACCGGGCTCATCCACTGGGTCAGCCGTAATCACCAGATCCAAATCGCCCCGCGCAAGTGCGGGCAGCGGCGCAAAATGAAAGCCGCTGGCAATATCCAGTTCAACATCAGCCCACTCATTGCGATAAGTATCAATGGCTGGCAACAACCACTCAAAACAGCTGTGGCATTCAATCGCCATATATATGCGCCCGGACTCCCCGCCGGCTAAGCGCTGCAAATCTAACTCGGTGCTGTGCACCAACGGCAAGGTCTGATCTGCCAGGGTCAATAGGCGTGTGCCTGCACTGGTAAAACGAACAGGACGCGTCTTACGTAAAAACAGCGCGCATCCAATGCGCGTTTCTAGTTCTTTCATCTGATGAGAAAGCGCTGATTGCGTAAGATGCACCCGCTCCGCTGCCTCTACCAGACTACCGCTGTCGCGGAGTGCCACTAGAGTGCGCAGGTGTCTGAGCTCAACTTGAGACATGACTGATTTTCATTTTCTGTCGCTTAGAAGATGCAGTTTATTCATATTGAGACAACGTGTCATTCCGGCTATGAAGTGGGCTATTGCGCTCTTGGCCAGCAGACAGCCGAAGCTATGCCTGACGACCTAAGTCCTTTATGATCAGCCCGCTCTGAGACTTGCATCAATTATCGAACAGGAACCCACCATGCCGTCGTGTGAGGAAGCGTCAGATCAGCCGGCCACCAGCCGCACATCAAGTCGCTCTCTGAACATTGCCCTGCTCGGCTATCGCAGTAACCCCTACAGTGGCGGCCAAGGAATTTACCTTAAACATTTGGCCAAAGCCCTGACCGACGCAGGGCACAGTGTTGACGTTATCTCCGGCGAGCCGTATCCAGAACTCGACACTGGCATTAATCTGATAAAACTCTCGGGCCTCAATTTATTTGCCGAAGCCAAACCCTTCCGCGCACTGCGGTGGCAACACCTACTGAGTGCCACAGATCTCTTTGAGTGGCTGTCATTCAACTCTGGCGGCTTTCCCGAACCCTATACCTTCGGTCGAAGATTGCTGAGCCATTTGCAGCAGTCCGACAAGCACTACGACATCATTCATGACAACCAGTGCCTTGCACCCGCATTGCTGACCCTACAGCGGCAAAACATCCCTGTAGTTGCAACGATCCACCACCCGATCACCCACGACCGCGCCATTGCTCTGGCTCACGAAGATAACTGGGGTATGCGTTTATTGATTAAACGCTGGCATCTGTTTTTGCGCATGCAGATCCGGGTGGCCAAACGACTTAGAAATATCGTGACCGTTAGCGAAAATTCCAAACGCGACATCAGCAGCGACTTCGGCGTCGATACTGAGCGACTTACCGTTGTATACAATGGCGTCGACAGCAAGACATTCGCGCCACGCGCAAACGTGCAACGGCAGCCAATGCAACTGATTTCCACAGCCAGCGCTGACCAGCCACTCAAAGGCACACGCTACCTTATTGAGGCGATGGCGCTACTGTCTGCCGAATTTGCGGATCTGCGCCTGATCTTTATTGGCAAACCTAATCCAGGCGGACCAACTGATCAGCGGCTTGAAGCTACCGGGCTAAAATCACGTATTGAGTTTCATCATGGCATCGAAGCAGATGCCATCGCTGATCTCTATGCCCGCGCCAGCATCGCCGTGGTGCCGTCAGAATATGAAGGATTTGGTTTTCCTGCAGCAGAGGCTATGGCATGCGAGGTCGCCGTGGTATCAACTTCCGGGGGTGCCTTACCCGAAGTCGTGGGCGATGCAGGTATCATAGTCCCCTGCAAAGATGCTCAAGCTCTCGCTGCGGGAATTCGCAAACTCTTGGTCAACCCAGAGCTGCGCGACCGATTAGCACAAGAGGGCCGCCAGCGCATTTTGCAAAGTTTTAATTGGGATAAGGTAGCGGTGCAACTCACCGATTATTACCACGACATTCGCCAAGCCTCGAGATAGCACTTTGAGCCTAGAAACCATCGACTTTGAGCGCCTGAACTTTCGCCCCGGAGATTCTGTCCTAGACTTGGGCTGCGGTGAGGGTCGGCATAGTATTAGCGCACGCTTGCAGGCTGATATTCGTGTTGTCGGTTTAGACCTTAGCCACGATGATCTTATTACCGCGAGACAACGCCTTGAGGATTTCGACCTCAAAGAGTCAAGCCGCTGCGATTTTGTACGAGCATCCGGGCTCCACCTTCCTTTTGCAGATAATAGCTTTGATCAGGTTATCTGCTCCGAGGTACTCGAACACATTGTCGACTACTACAGCGTGCTGAAAGAAATAAAAAGGGTACTCAAACCCGGCGGTCTGTTCGCCGTGAGCGTGCCTCGGTACTTTCCAGAATGGGTATGCTGGATGCTCAGCAGTGCCTATCACGAAATGCCTGGGGGTCATCTGCGTATATTCAGGACCTCTGAACTGCGGGGCGCAATTACCGAATTGCAGATGCGATTTTTGTCACGGCACTGGGCCCATAGCTTACACGTCCCCTACTGGTGGCTGCGCTGCGCCTTCTGGCAACGGGGTGAGCACACAGCTGTCGTTACTCAGTATCATCGGTTGCTGGTTTGGGATCTAATGCAGAAACCGTGGATCACACGCACCCTGGACCGCTTACTCAACCCTGTAATGGGCAAAAGTGTGGTCATGTATTTTCGTAATGAGGCCGAATAATCGTTATGGCCGCAGAACATTCAGCGCTCAGTGGGTTTCCACAACTGCACGCCACTGCCGACTATATCGCTAAACTGCAACGGCCCAATGGCGCCATTCCTTGGTTTGATGGCGGCATCACCGACCCCTGGGACCATATCGAAGCTCTGATGGGCTTAACTGTGCATGGTCACTGGAGCGGAGCCGTAGCAGGCCTACAGTGGCTTGCCGAACGACAGCGTTCGGATGGTGCATGGTATGCAGCCTACAATGACCAGGGCGTAGCCGACGACAGTCGCGCGGAAACTAATTTCGTTGCCTATGTCGCCACCGGCCTCTGGCACTATTTTTTAATTACTGGTCAACGTGATGTGCTGCAAAAATTCTGGCCCATGGTTGATCGAGCGATGGCGTTCGTACTGCGCCAACAAGCTGATGGGGGCCAAATATACTGGGCTGTGGACACACATCAGGGCGCTAATAAAGATGCCCTGATCACCGGCTGCAGCTCGATTTATAAGTCTTTGGAATGCGCCCTGAACATTGCTACCGAGCTGCACGAGGAGCGCGACGCATGGCGCAGTGCACGCCAGCGTTTGGGCAATGCGATTCGGAATCACCCGGAGTTATTCGATCGCACCTGGGCAAGTAAAGCCCGTTATTCAATGGATTGGTTTTACCCGGTGCTTGGCGGCGTCGTAACCCAAGATGTGGCCCGACAGAGATTACTCAAGCGCTGGGACACTTTTGTAAAGCGCGGTTTTGGCTGCCGCTGCGTCGCGGATCAACCTTGGGTCACCGTCGCTGAGAGTTGCGAGCTGGTCATGGCATGTGTCGCCGCAGATCTACCTAATCATGCTCGCCAGGTCTTTGATGACATCGCGCAACATCAGTTGGCCGACGGCAGTTGGTGGACCGGCTACGTCTTTAATGAGGGCGTATACTGGCCCGATGAGCGCCCAACCTGGACCGCTGCGGCAGTCCTTTTAGCGGCTGACGCGTTGCACGATCTCACTCCAGGCTCACGGTTGTTTACCTCAGTGTCCAATACGCTTTAGCACCCCTAGGGTTCTACGCATTTCAACGGCCTCAAATAAACCCGAAGCTATCGCCAACTTATAAATTTCATAGGGTGCCTGACCACCATCGGCCGGATCAGGGAAAATATCATGAATAGCCAAATAGCCACCCACCAAAATATGTGGCGCCCAGGTACGATAATCGGTAAGCGCCGCCTCATAGCTATGGCCGCCGTCGATAAACACCAGCGCGAGTGGAGTTTGCCAATACCGTCCGGCCTGTGCACTGCTGGCGACAATCGGCAATACCGTCGATTCAAGTTGCGCTAACGCGAGAGTGCGGCGAAACGTCGGCAACGAATCCATTTGCTGCAGCTGCCCGTCATACAGCTCAGCATCATGATATTCCTCACCCAGTTGATGTTCTTCTGAACCACGATGATGATCCAATGCATAGACCAAGCCTCCACTATCGCGCGCACCAGTACCTAAATATAAGGTCGACTTGCCACAATAGCTGCCGACCTCTAATGACGGTCCCAGCGCCGAGGCGGTGCATGCCAACTGATATAAACACGCACCTTCGTCCGGGTGCAGGAAGCCTTTCACTCGTTCTGGATCAAGGGGCAATTGCATCATGCTGTTAACTGCCACCGATACCAAAGAACACCAGCACAAAGGCAATGGGTAGGCAGCCGCCAAAATAAGCCGCTATGTTAAGCAAATCGTTTCCGGTGCGCCCGGCAGCGAACCGAAAACGACTGCCGATAACTAACCAGAGTATGGCGGCGAGTAGGAAACTCCCAACCAATGTCATAACGGTTCCAGCCATTTCAGCTCCGCACTATGTACGTCTACATTGAGTTAAGTTGCAACATGCCTCTGGGCTTCAGCGCGCTCATATCGACGATGCTTTCATAATTGTCGGCAATGTCTTCAACAGTAGCATCAACACCGATATTCACACCGTCATTTTCAAAAATACCCGCAAGAGAGAATGTGCCACCCTGAGCTTGCAAGATAACCCCATTTGGCGCATCAGTACTTACCAAAAACAATGCTGCGGGGGTGACCAACTCTGGTCCAAGCTTCTGCAATACCTCATCGGGCATTAAATTCTCTGTCATCCGCGTCGCCGCCACGGGCGCAATGGTATTGGTATGGATGTTGTTTTTTGCACCTTCAATCTTAAGACTGTTCATAAGACCAACCTGACCCAGCTTGGCAGCGCCGTAATTGGTTTGACCAAAATTACCGTATAAGCCAGTAGGCGACGTGGTCATCAATATGCGGCCATAGTTTTGCTCACGCATTATTGGCCATACCGCATGAGAGCAGTAGGCAGCACCAAGCAAATGCACATTCACCACCATATCGAAATCGTCAAGCGTCATTTTCGAGAACGACTTGTCGCGCAGAATACCGGCATTATTGATCAGCACATCAACCCGGCCCCAAGCATTCATAGCATCGTCCACCATGCTTTGCGCACCCGCGCGATCCGATACAGAACCACCATTTGCCAGCGCTTCACCACCCATAGCTTTAATTTCTGCAACCACAGCCTCTGCCGCAGCAGATGAACCCCCACTACCATCCATGGCACCGCCCAGGTCATTTACTACAACCTTAGCTCCTCGGCGCGCCAGCTCTAACGCATGGCACCGACCTAAGCCGCCTCCGGCACCGGTTACGATGGCAACTTGATCTGCAAATGAAACGGTCATGTGGTTCTCCAATAATGGTTAAGGTCGAATAGGAAATTGAGTTAGCCCTGTCAGCGTATCCAACGAAGGTTGAATCCACTCGATCCAGTCACACAAAACGGGCCTCGTTTCGCGCGGGTCAATCAGTTCATGAACAGCAAAAGACTCAGCCCGCGGGAACGGCGAGCGCGCTTCGCGTAACCGCTCCTCCAACTCAGCGCGCTTTGCATCAGGATCAGCTGCCGCCGCGATCTCGCGATGAAAGGCCACGGCAACACCGCCCTCTATCGGCAATGCGCCGGATTCTACCGAGGGCCAAGCCAGCACATACGCTCCAGGGGCGTAGTGCGCTGCGGTAGCAACGCCAAACCCTTTGTGCACTTGAATAACCGCCCAAGGCACAGTCGCTTGCGCTGCCGCGGCAACCGCCGCCATACCATAGCGGATGGTTCCTGCTCGTTCAGATTCTGGCCCGATCATAAATCCAGGCTGATCCACGAAATTGACCACAGGCACATGAAAGGTGTCACACATTTCAACAAAGCGGCGGTACTTTTGCGCCGCTTCTGCGGTCATCGCTCCGGCATAGTGCATACAGTCGTTGGCTAAAACACCCACCGGTTGACCTGCCAGAGTAGCGAAACCACAGATTTGGCTGGGGCCGTAAAACTCGCCGATCTCAAAAAAACTCTCTTTATCTACAATCATGTGGATGATTGCGCGCATATCGAATCCGCTATTACTGTCGCGCGGAACCGCCTCCAACAACGCTTGTTCCATACGCTGCACCGGATCTTCGTTCGCATAACGCGGGGTGCGTTGCCAAACATTACTCGGCAGGTACGACAAGAATCGACGAATCTGAGCCAATGCATCATGCTCATCAGCGGCCAAATTATCGACAATGCCGCTACGTAGATGCACAGCCGCCCCGCCCAACTCTTCTTTTGTCATTTTTACGCCAAGCGCTCGTGTAACCAGTGCGGGCCCACCAATTAACACCTGTGCTGTATGTTCCGTCATCACCGAAAAGTGCGACGCGACAAGACGTCCCGCCGGGAATCCAGCAACAGCACCGAGGGCAGCCGAGGCCACTGGCACAGCACCCATTGCGTCGGCAATGATTTTAAAGCGCGGCTCGGTAAATACCGGTTCCCCGACCGTGCCTCCCTTCTTAGCGCCACCCTTGACACTGCCGCCGCCGCCTTCAAGCATCCGTACCAACGGAGTTTTATACTGCACCGCCAGATGTTCTGCATAGACACTTTTGCGCAATCCCGCAGCATTCGGTGAGCCGCCTTTGAGAGTAAAATCTTCTCCGGCGGCAACAATGCGACGTTTGTCGACTTGACCGAAGCCCACTACGTAATTAGCAGGGACATATTCAATCAACTCGCCGTTATCGTCGTACACCGGACTGGCCGTGGCCCGCCCATGCTCCTGAAAAGTACCTTTATCTAACAATACGTCTATGCGCTCACGAATGGTCATACGCCCGCGCGCATGCTGTTTGGCTATGCCTTCCTTACCACCCTGCTGCTGCGCCAGATATCGGCGCCGCTCAATTTCTTTGACTTCTTGTTCCCAGCTCATAGCGTTACTCAGGGTCGTGAAATTCCGGAGCACGTTTGGCGAAGTTCGCAGCTATCGCTTCGCGCTGATTGGCAGAACCAATCAGTCCAGCCTGCAGTTCCGCCTCTAACTCAAGCCCTGTTTTCGCATCAGCATGCCACGCTGTCTCAAATAGCTGCTTGGCCGCCCGAATCGCTTCGGGCGACTTACCGGCAATCTCTCGCGCCATGCTCATGGCCTCGGCATGGGGATCGTCTGCGATCTGCGTGACAAGCCCTAACTGTTGAGCCTCAGGGCCGCTGAGAACCTGGCCGGTAAACGTGAGTTGCTTCGCTACATCCATAGGCAAAATGTCGCGCAAGGTTTGAGTAATGCTCATATCCGGCACTAAACCCCACTTTATCTCCATAATGGACAGCTTCAGATCAGGGGCAGCAATGCGGATATCTGCTCCTAAGGCCACCTGAGCACCACCACCGTATGCAACCCCATGTAATGCCGCGATCACCGGTACCGGCAAATACTTCCATACCAGCGCAGGCCGCTGGGCGAAATTTTCCACTCGGCCATCAGTGTCGAGTAGCGAGCGCGGCGTATCCGCCTTACTGCCCACGGCCGAGTTATCGGTGTCGCCCATTTTGGCAAAACTGTCCATATCCAAACCGGCACAAAAGCCACGCCCGTTACCTGACAGAACTACCGCACGCAAAGACTTTTCGTCGCGCAATCGCTCACCCGTCTCGATAATAGCTCTGAACATGGGCTGGCTTAGCGCATTGTACTTTTCGGGGCGGTTAAGCCGCACATCCGCGACACCATCCTTAATCTCAACTGTAACCAATTCTTCTTGCATCTTTGCTTACTCCTGCTCGTACCTAATACTTTGGCGTTACAACACAGTCCGATTAGGCCTCGATGACCAACAACAGCTGATCCTCTTCGACCTGATCTTCTGGCTGTACCAACACCTCCTGCACGCTGCCGGCTACTGGCGACTCCACTGGAATTTCCATTTTCATCGACTCAAGAATTATTAATACGTCGCCTTCCGCCACCTCGGTGCCCGCACTGACCTGAACTTTCCAAACGTTGCCAGTGATTTCGCTCTCTACTTCAACTCTTGCCATGTTCCCCCCTATTTTACGTTGCTGTTATGGCACGTACCTATGCTTTACACAATCCATCAATGAACATTCTGCTGGGCTAAAATCCGCGCCACCATGCCAGTATCTACCTGACCTTGTACAAACAAGTCATCCTGTAGAATGTTAAGCAGCAATTGTGCATTAGTGCTTACGCCCCTGACAGTGAAGGCGCGCAGCGCCACCACCAAGCGCCCGATGGCTTGTTCCCGCGTCGTCCCACGCGCAATGATTTTCGCCAGCAGCGGGTCGTAATAAGGCGTCACCACCTGTCCTTCGCGATAGCCCGTCTCGATACGAACACCATGTAATTCCGGTGGCCGAAAAACTGTCAGGGTGCCCGTGGATGGAAACAAGGTTTGCGAGTCTTCGGCGTAGAGCCTGACCTCCATCGCAAAACCTTGCAATGGCGTTTGGCGCGGCAATTGACCACCCGCTGCCAAAGTTATCTGCGTAGCCACCAAGTCGATGCCTGTAACTTCTTCGGTAACACCATGCTCGACCTGAATACGGGTGTTCATCTCCAAAAAGCCCAACCCACCGTCAGGGGCAAACAAGGTCTCAACCGTTCCCAAATTGTTGTATCCAAGACCCTGGCATATATCACTGAACTGCTGAGCCTGTTGCTCTAATTGCCCGCGCTCAAATCCTGGCGCAGGACTTTCTTCAATCAATTTTTGGTGTCGGCGCTGTACGGAGCAATCGCGCTCGTATAAATGCATGGCGTTGCCATGGAGATCCGCCAAAATTTGAAATTCGATATGACGGGGCTTTTCAATCCATCGCTCTAAAAAAACCCCCGCCGATGCAAATGCCCGCTGCGCAGTTTCGACCGCGGCATTAATAGCACCAGACAATTCTTCAGGGCGGCGTACCACGTGCATGCCAATGCCGCCGCCACCCCCAGAAGGCTTTACCACAACTGGCAGTCCAACTTTAGCAACAAAAGCCTCAGCAGCAGCAAGATCGTCAATCAACTCACTTCCAGCAAACACCGGCATACCAGCTTCCGCAAGCATTCGACGACCATTGACCTTATCACCCATCTGATCGATCCAATGCGGATCCGGGCCTATAAAGGTCATACCCTGAGCTATCACCGCAGCCGCAAAACCGGCGTTTTCTGCAAGAAAACCATACCCGGGATGCACGGAATCAGCACCGGAGGCCACTGCTGCGGCCAACAGTTGTTGATGGTCTAGATAGGATTCAGCGGCACTATTACCACGCAAGGGCAAGGCCTCGGTAGCTTCAGCAAGATAGGGGGCGTCTCTGTCTGCTTCGGAATAAACAGCAACACTGGCGATGTTCAGCGCCTGACAGGCGCGGATTATGCGCCGCGCAATGGCCCCGCGATTGGCGACCAAAACCTTAGTCAGCATGCTGCGCCCCCGACGCGTCTGACCCTATTAAAGGGTCAATTGGTCGCCAGTTAAGCGCTTATACGCTTCTAGATAACGCGCAATACTTTGTTCAACCACCGCCTCTGGAAGTTCTGGCCCGGGTGGGGTTTTATCCCAGTCCCCCGCACTCACCACGGTCTCGAGATAATTGCGCACAATCTGTTTATCAAAACTATTCTGCTCCCGACCTGGCTCCCAGTCGTCTGCCGGCCAAAACCGCGAACTGTCTGGGGTGAATATTTCATCGATCAACAGCGGGTCCGCCTGACCATCAATTTGCCCGAATTCAAACTTAGTATCGGCTAGGATTATGCCCCGCTCAGCAGCATAGTCTCGCGCCGCGGTGTACAACGATAACGTTTTATCTTGCAACCAAGCCATCAGCTCAGCGCCGACTACTTCAGCGCCTTCATCAAAACTGATGTTTTCATCATGGCCGTCGGTAGCCTTAGTTGATGGAGTAAACAACGGCTCATGCAGACGATCGCTGTTGCGCAAACCCTCTGGTAGGGCAATGCCACAAACCGAACCGGACCGCTGATAATCCTTCCAGCCACTGCCGGTAATATAACCACGGGCAATGCACTCGATGGGTACAACTTCGGTACGGCGGCATAACATAATGCGCCCACGCAGTTGCTCCTGCTCAGCACTGGTCAATCCCGGCACATCATTTACGTCTGTACTAATTAAATGATGGGGCACCGTGCTGGCAAAATGATCAAACCAAAATTTAGAAATTTGCGTCAGCACAACACCCTTACCCGGCAAGCCATTACCCATAACGACATCAAATGCGCTGATCCGATCTGTGGCGATGATGAGTATGGCGTCTTCGCCCGACGCTAATTGCACATCGTAGAGATCGCGAACCTTGCCTGATCGCTTGTTTGGCAGACTAAGATCCGTACTAAGTACCGCTGTGGCCACTGTTGCTCCTTTTAATGTTGTCTAACGCGGTCTCGCGTTGCATTTATGGTTAACCGCTATTCTAGCGGTTTACTGCTTTGCTCCGGCAGCAATTTTACGCCATTCCTGCCTCAGCGCTAAAGCTGCCGAACTCAACAAATTAAGCCCAGAGGGTCATTTCCTCAACCACTTTCTCGCCACACTCTCCAGCGCTACGCAGAGCTACCACCGTCGGCCATGTAGACAGAACCGGTGATAAAAGCGCTTTCGTCACTGGCTAAAAATAGCATTATATTGGCTATATCCCGCGGCTCTGCATAACGCTGCATGGGTATACCTGCCGCCATCATTTGCATGGCCTCTTCAGGCTCGTCTGGACTGATACCTTGTTCGATCGATCGCATCATGCGCGTATTCACAGGTGAGGGATTAACGGTATTAACGCG
The DNA here is from genome assembly GCA_913050035.1 of uncultured Gammaproteobacteria bacterium. Classification (GTDB taxonomy): domain Bacteria; phylum Pseudomonadota; class Gammaproteobacteria; order Pseudomonadales; family Azotimanducaceae; genus UBA4421. The sequence goes on from CAJXAC010000009.1 coordinate 48,955, forward strand.
GATGCCCTCTGGAGCAAATTCCTTGGCGGCCGATCGCATCAAACCAATAACCGCATGTTTACTGGTGGCATAGGGCGCTAACCGGGGGGCCCCCGTAAGGCCAGCAATACTGGAAGTAATGATGACACTGCCGCCACCGCGCAGACGCATTGCCGGGATTGCGGCACGCAAACCCAAAAACGGGCCTTTGACATTTATGGCCATAAGCTCATCAAAGCGTTGCTCTGGATAATCGAGCAAACTCACCACATCACCCTCAATGCCGGCATTAGCCAAAAATATGTCGACACCACCGTAACGTTCGGTGGCGGTATCAATCATGGCTTGATTGTCCGCCGCCTTAGTCACGTCGCCCACATGATAGCTCACCCGATTGCTACCCAAACGCGCAGCGACTTCCGCTAAAGCGCCGGCGTCTAGATCCACCAGCAACACGCTGGCTCCCTCTTCAAGAAATCTCGCGGCTGCCGCTTCACCAATACCACCAGCGCCGCCGGTTACGACCGCTACTTTATCCTCTAATCGCATTACTCCCCCGTCCTGTTGGGCCCGGCAGATTAATGCTAGACCCTAAATTAACACTTCTATGGTTACTTAATCACAATATCGGTAGCCCTGGCCACAATGTCCTTGGCCGATCAATCCGCGGCCAAAGCTAATAATCAATCCAAGCGTAGCTACGTTGACTC